>JBHHUC010000043.1:0-17739 GCA_046861395.1 Fidelibacterota bacterium | reverse complement strand
ACCTCTACGAGGTTGATTGTTTTTTGATTTTCCTTCTATAGACATTTTACCCCTAGCGGGGAAATTGAAATATCAAGAAATCTCCAATTTCGGTTTAACAGACGGGAATACGTTCTGGTCGGTAAAAAGCGATCCCAGCGGGATCGCATGTCTATAGCCTAAAGCGCAAAAAATACATCAACGCCGTCAGGTGTTGCATGAATATTCGCAGCAAAACTGTCACATTTCCCAACATTTCATGCTTGAAATAATTCACAAACCCGTTTCCGCTTTTGATGAAGTAATCGTAAGCTTGGCCGCCGCATTTACAGAGATTAATCTTGTTTTCTCCATAGGCGGCCAACTCTTACGATATTTGTGACAACAGAATCCTCGGTTTCGGTCATTGTCGGCACCCAATGGGGTGACGAAGGGAAAGGCAAGATCACTGATGTCTTTGCCGGTGGTGCCGCCTACGTGGTACGCTTTCACGGCGGGAACAACGCTGGACATACCGTCATCGTCGATGACAAAGTTCTCAAACTTCACCTGATTCCTTCCGGTATCATTAATCCCGCTTCCATCAGCATCATCGGTAACGGCGTAGTGATCCATCCCCAAGCCTTACTGGATGAAATGGATTATGTCCGCCGGGAAGGGATTGAACCCAACCTCCTCATTTCCGATCGGGCCCATGTAATTTTTCCTTATCATATTGCCATGGATGCCGCTCTCACCGGGCATCAGGGTGACCTGGCCGCCGGCAGCACCAAACGAGGCATTGCCCCGGTCTATGCCGATAAAATGTATCGCCACGGCATCCGGATGGTGGATCTCCTGGAACCGGATATTCTCAGAGAAAAACTGACCACAGCCTATGCCTTTAACCGGAAAATCCTGCAATCCTTCGGCCATACCATGCCCCAATCCGAAGCGGACATCTTTACCGAATACTGCGATTACGGGGAAAAACTGAAACCGTATATTGCCGATATTTCGGTGGAATTGTCCCACGCCATCAAGGCCGGACGCCCCATTCTGTTTGAAGGCGCCCAGGGTATGAGCCTGGATGTGGATCACGGAATTTATCCCCACACTACCAGCAGCAATATTATTGCCGGCCATGTTTCCGCCGGAACCGGGGTCTGTTTTCGCCACATTCAGCGCGTCATCGGTGTGGCCAAAGCTTATGTGAGCCGGGTGGGAATCAGTCCTTTCCCCACTGAATTACCCGAAGATGATGCCATCGTCCTGCGCGATAAGGGCGGAGAATATGGCACCACCACGGGTCGTCCCCGTCGCGTAGGCTGGTTGGATCTGGTCCAGTTACGCCAGGCCGTACGGGTCAATGGACTCACGGAAATTGCATTGACAAAATTGGATATTCTAACCGGTTTTTCCACCCTGCCGGTCTGTACCGGCTATGATGTGGCAGGAGAAATCATCACGGAAATGCCCGCCAGCCTCCGGGCTTATCGTCAAGCAAAGCCGGTTTACACCACCTTGCCGGGATGGGACGAGGCGCCCGACTGGTCCCGGGGTTTTGCCGGTTTACCAACGGCGATGCGTCGTTATATAGACTTTATTGAAACGGACCTGGAATGCCCGGTCACCATCGTATCGGTGGGCCCGCAGCGCCATGAAACGATTCGGCGAACAGGATGACCCGATCCGAGCGACACAACCCATTGTTCCCGGCCTGATATGACGCAGGAAATATTGGATTTCACCGGCCTTTCCCACGACGCGATTCGGGAAAAGCTGGCGGCCGCCAATATTCCCCTGACCCCGGAAGAAATCCTCAGAATTCAAACCGAATTCCTGGGTCGCCCCCCCACCCTGGCCGAATGTATTCTTTTCTCCATCGAAGGGTCGGAGCATTGTTCCTATAAGAGCAGTCGTGTACATCTGAAACAATTTATCACCGACGGACCGGACGTCGTCCTGGGCGCCAAAGAAGACGCCGGCGTCGTGGCCGTTGCCAGCGATCGAGAGGGACATCGCTGGTGTATTGTCATGAGCCATGAATCGCATAATCATCCCAGCCAAATTGTACCGTACGAAGGGGCCGCCACCGGTGTGGGCGGAAATGTTCGCGATGTCTGCTGCATGGGCGCGGAAGTTATTGCCGTGGCCGATGCTCTGCGTTTCGGAGATATCCATTCCAATAAAACAAAATGGATACATGATGGTGTGGTGGCCGGTATCGGCGGTTATGGCAATCCCCTGGGAATTCCCAATATTGCCGGTGATATCTACTACCATTCCGGGTATAATGATAACTGTTTGGTGAATGTCGTTACCCTGGGCCTGGTTCGGGAAGATCGCATATTTCATAGTTACGCCCCGGAAAATGCCGAAGATTACGATCTGATCCTGGTGGGCAAACCGACGGACAACAGCGGTTTCGGCGGTGCCAGTTTTGCTTCTCTGGAACTGGAAGAGGAAAAAAGGGAACAGAATAAGGGAGCCGTACAGGAGCCCAACGCTTTTCTGGAACGTCATTTATTAAAGGCCACTTATCAATTATTCCGGGAGCTGGCGGAGAGGGATGATGTAAGCCGTGTGGGCTTCAAGGATTTGGGGGCCGGCGGGGTGGCCTGTGCCAGTGTGGAACTGGCGGAAACAACTGGGTACGGCGCCGAAGTTTTTCTGGACCGGGTTCCCGTGAGTATGAGAAATCTTCATCCATCCATCACTCTCTGTTCAGAAACACAGGAACGATTCATGTGGGTTTCGCCTCCCGATTTAACCGATAAAATCATTGATCATTATAATCGGGTCTATGATCTTCCCGCCGTTTCCAACGGGGCGCGGGCTCAGGTTATTGGAAAGATTCGCGGCGACGGGCAATATATCGTTCATTACAGGAATGAAGAAATCGTGAACGCAGACGCTGCGGTGGTTACCCGAGGCTTTTTATACCAACGTCTCTTCGCCGACCCTGATCGGACTTTCCGGGAACCGTCGCTGTCTGAACCGGAGGATTATACGGCCATACTTATGCAATTACTGGCCCATGAAAATATTGCCTCCCGGGAGCCGGTATTCAAAACATACGATAAACAGGTTCAGGGACGTACCGGAATCGAATCCGGTCAGGCCGATGCCGGAGTCATGCTGCCGTTTAATTCCGAAGATTATCCCGAAGAGATTCGGGCCACGGGAATTGCCCTCTCCGTCGATCATAACCCCCGCTACGGTGAAATTGATCCTTACTGGGGCGCCGTGAATGCTGTGGTGGAAGCCATGCGCAATGTGGCGGCTGTGGGGGCTCATCCGGTGGCCATGACCGACTGTCTCTGTTTCGGCAATCCGGAAAAACCGGCGCAGATGTGGGAATTCGTGGAAGCGACCCGGGGTGTGGCGGAAACCTGTAAATCCATTCATCTGGCGCATCATCCCAATCATCCCACGCCCATTATTGCCGGCAATGTGAGTTTTTATAATGAATCGAAAACCGGCGCCATCCCCGCCAGTCCCATCATCAGTTGTCTGGGTACTATGCCTGACGGTCACCGGGCCGTCACCATGGGATTCAAGTCCACCGGATCACTGGTTATCATGGTGGGAGACCGCCGGGACGAATGCGGCGGCAGTACCTATTATGCCCTCCGGGGTGAAACAGGTGCCAATCTACCCCGTCCGGACCTGAAAATAGCCGAAGCACAGATCCACACTGTTGCGGAATTGATTCAGGCCGGAAAGGTTCTGGCGGCGCACGATATTTCCGATGGCGGCCTGGCCGTGGCCCTGGCGGAAATGACATTCGAATACGGAATCGGCTGCGAAGCGGATGTCCCGGGCGACCTGCGACCAGATAAATTGCTATTTTCCGAAACAGGCGGGTTTCTGCTGGAAGTGGCTGCCGCTCATGCCGATGAAGTCCGGGAGCGTTTTAGTGCCTCCGGCCTCACGGCCCGTATCATCGGCCGCACAACCGACTCAGAAACGATAACAATCAACACGGTGATCAATCTGGACGTATCCCGGGCCCGTGCCGCCTGGTCCACCGGATTGCAGGACAAACTCTGAGTATGAAATCATCCCCAAAACATATCGATTATGCCGCGGCCGGAGTAAATATTGACGCCGGGAACGAAGCCGTGGAACGAATCAAGGCCGACGTGAAATCAACCCATACACCGGCGGTGCTCACCGGACTGGGCGGGTTCGGCAGTCTCTTTGATTTGACACCCCTTATGAAGCATTACCACCATCCTGTGCTGGTGCAAAGTATTGACGGCGTAGGAACCAAGGTCATCCTGGCCCACAAAATGAAGAATTATGATACCATCGGCCGGGATTTGCTTAGTGCCTGTGCCAATGATATTCTGGTAATGGGCGCCCGGCCCCTGACTTTTCTGGACTATATTGCCAATGACCGGCTGGATCCAACCACCGTTGCTGCAATTGTTTCCGGTATGGCAGCTGCCTGTCGTGAAACCGGGGTCGCTCTGGTAGGAGGAGAAACAGCCGAAATGCCCGATACCTATTTACCCGGCGAACACGATCTGGTAGGCATCATCACGGGCGTTGTGGAAAAAGATCGTATCATTACCGGAGAAGCAATCACCGTCGGAGATGTTGTGCTGGGGTTACCTTCCAGCGGATTGCATACCAATGGTTACAGTCTGGCCCGGAAAATCCTGTTCGATCTGGCCCACTATAATGTTAATGACAGGGTCGAAGGCTGGCAGAAATCCATTGGTGAAACTCTCCTGGAGCCTCATATCAATTATACCCAGCCGGTGCTGGCGCTGCTGGACGCAGATCAGCCGGTGCATGGTATGGCCCATATTACCGGCGGTGGTCTGGTGGAAAATATTCCTCGTATTCTTTCCGACGGTTGTGCCGTGGAACTTAATTCCGGTGCCTGGCCCGTGCCGCCTGTCTTTTCTCTCCTTCAATCCCGGGGAGACCTTCCGGCGGCCGAAATGTATCGTGTTTTCAACATGGGTATCGGACTCATCATCATTGTTCCTCCACAGGCTGTGGCGGACGTGAAAGAGATTGTGTCACCTTTCCTGTCCGTTCATGAGATCGGTCACGTCGTGGCCGGAGACAGGTCCGTTCATTTCATAGAAACCGGAGGTCGGCCGGACAGTCATGATTAAGATTGCCGTTATTCAATTTCCCGGCTCCAATACGGAACGAGAAACCATCATGGCGCTTCGCCGGGCTGATATGACTCCGGCTCCCTTTTTGTGGAATGAAAACAATGAAACATTGCGGGCCTGTGACGGATTTGTCATCACCGGCGGATTTTCCTACGAAGATCGTTCCCGGGCCGGAATCATTGCTGCAATGGACCCGGTCATGGATGTATTGAAAGAAGAAAGTGAAGCAGGGAAACCGCTCCTGGGCATTTGCAACGGTGCGCAAATACTGGTGGAAGCCGGAATCGTTCCCGGATTGCGTGATTATCGTCTGGGGTTGGCGCTGACAAATAATAAATGTGTCATTGACGGACATGTGGTGGGAACCGGTTATTATAATGCTTGGGCTCACCTGAAGCTGAGTACTGCGCCCCGCCGCACAGCCTTCACGACGAAAATGAAGGAAAATGAAATTCTGACCGTTCCCTTTGCCCATGCCGAAGGACGCTTTCTGGTGCCGGATGCATTGTTGCAGGAATTACAGCAAAACGGACAATGTGTCTTACGCTACTGCGATGAAGAAGGCAATATCCGACCGGAATTTCCCGTCAACCCCAACGGATCGGTGTATAATCTGGCGGCTGTGTGCAATCCGGCGGGCACGGCGCTGGCCATCATGCCCCATCCGGAACGTACTCCAGCCGGGGATATCATTTTTCATTCCCTGCGGACCGCGATTACAGAAAAAAACATCAATTCCTCACCGCCGTTGACATTTACACGACCCCACTACCAGGTCAAACCAGTCCCGCGGGATGAAGCGATAATGGAATGGCTGGTGGATTTAATTATTACGGATAATGAAGCGTTGTCGGTACAGGCCGCTCTGCAACGGGCCGGCCTCCAGGTCGGAATCAAACGGTCGGTGCGCTGGCAGATACAGACCAACCGTCATGATTTGGACGCCTTTTTAAAAGCTCTGACTGAATCAGGGGAATTATACAATCCCAATAAGGAAAAGCGCCTGACCCGGGCGGACTTGCCGACCGGGACTCATTTCTACGTGGAACCGAAAGAGGACATGGAAGCCCGGCAACGATTGGAGAATGTGACCGACCGGTTGGGAATTCATGGTATAACAGGGCTTAAAAAGGGAATTGTGTGGACAGTGGAAACAGATGACAAAACGCTCCTGCGCCGCCTTCTGGATTCCCATATTTTTTTCAACCCATTATCACATGATTGTTACCATTATGAATGAAAATTATCTTCCGGCCATCAAAGCCGGCCTGGATCATTGTATAACGAAAACGGCATTGCCTCAGGGGATCAGGACGGTGGGGAAAGTCCGGGATACCTATGATCTGGGCGACACCCTGATTCTCATAACCACCGATCGCCAGAGTGCTTTCGATCGCGTGCTGGCGGCCATTCCCTTCAAGGGACAGGTCCTGAACCTGACCAGTGCCTGGTGGTTTGAAAAAACAGAACATATTACGGGAAACCATGTGATTGACGTTCCTCATCCCAACGTCACCGTGGCTCGGAAGTGCCAGGTTCTGCCCATTGAATTTGTTGTCCGCGGTTTCATTACAGGATCCACCAGTACATCGTTATGGACGGTGTATAATGACGGTCACCGGGAGTATTGCGGAAATGCCCTGCCGGAAGGATTGCAAAAAAACCAGCGCCTGGACGCCCCCATGTTGACGCCCACCACCAAGGAAAAGGATCATGACCGTCCCATTGCGCCGACGGAAATTATCCGTGAGGGCTGGCTCACGGTTGCCGAGTGGGAGGAAGCCAGTGCCAAGGCCCTGGATTTGTTTCACTTTGGACAGGAACAGGCTTGGCAACAGGGTTTAATCCTGGTGGATACGAAATATGAATTTGGTCGTGACAACGCGGGCAACATTCTGTTAATCGATGAGATTCATACGCCGGATTCCAGTCGTTACTGGCTGGCCGACACGTATGATGAACGGTTTGCCGAAGGCCGAGAGCCACAAAATATTGATAAGGAATTTCTGCGTCTCTGGTTTGCCGATCATTGTGACCCCTATCATGATGAAGTCCTGCCAGAAGCACCGGAAGAACTGGTGATTGAACTGTCCCGGCGTTATATTTATCTCTATGAAACGATCACGGGACAAAAATTTACCTTTCCTGTTGATCAGGCATCGCTACCTCACACCTTGTTAACGGCTGTAAAGGATTATTTATGAAAGCAATTATCATCATGGGTTCACGTTCCGATGAACCCTGGGCCAAACGAATAACAGACCGTCTGGATGAGTTGGAGATTCCCTGGGCGTCCCATGCGGCCTCGGCGCACAAGGAACCACGCCGCGTCCTGGACATTCTGGATCAATACGCAAGGGAAAAAAACATAGTCTACATTACCATTGCCGGTCGGTCCAATGCTTTATCCGGATTTGTGGCGGCCAATTCCGATAAACCGACCCTGGCCTGTCCGCCCTTTGCCGACAAGGTGGATATGATGGTGAATATTCATTCCACCTTGCAGATGCCCAGTGCCGCACCGGTCCTCACCATTCTGGATCCCGGCAATTGTGCCCTGGCCGTGCATCGTATATTAACCCTTAACCGGTGACCGCTTATGCCTTATCGCAACATTGATACATCCTTCAGCACCTTGTCAGCCCTGTCGCCCCTGGACGGCCGCTACCGGAAGGCGCTGGAAGAATTGAGCCTGTTTTTTTCCGAAGAAGCCCTGATGAAATATCGTGTCAGGGTTGAAATTGAATACCTAATCGCCCTGAGCCAGGAAACGAAGATTCCAGAGGTAAAATTATTATCATCGGCCCGGCAACGTTCGCTCCGGATGGTCTATGAAAAATTCGATCGGGCTGGGGCCAAGAAAGTGAAATATTATGAGAAACAGACCAATCATGATGTGAAAGCCGTGGAATATTACCTGCGCGATGTATTGCAGGGAAAAAAGCTGACCATCCTGATTCCCTGGCTCCATTTCGCCCTGACATCCGAAGATATCAACAATCTGGCCTATGCGCTTATGTGGCAGGATGCCTTGCGGTTTATCTATATCCCGTCGCTGAAAAGACTGAATGCCACCTTGCGCAACCTGGCTCATGACTGGGCCGGGAATCCGTTGTTGTCCCTGACCCACGGCCAGCCGGCTACGCCCACGACGATTGGGAAGGAAGTCGCTGTTTATGTCAATCGTCTCAAGCGACAGACAGATCAGCTGGAAACACATAAATTGTGGGGAAAGCTGGGCGGCGCTACGGGAACCTGGAGTGCTCATGTAACGGCCTTTCCCAAAGTGAACTGGCCGGCTTTTGGAAAACGATTTGTTTCCGGTCTGGGACTGCACTACAATCCGGTAACGACACAGATTGAATCCCATGACACCCTGGCGGAAAGTTTTCATACCGTAATCAGGATCAATAATATTCTCAAGGATGCCTGCCGGGATATCTGGTTATACATCAGTCGAGGTATACTGGACCAGAAGAAGGTCGCCGGAGAAGTGGGCTCCTCCACCATGCCGCATAAAATTAATCCGATCCAGTTTGAGAATGCCGAAGGGAACCTGGGACTGGCCAACGCCATCCTGAATCATCTGGCGGAGACCTTGCAGACATCGCGATTGCAGCGGGACCTGTCTGATAGTACCGTCATCCGGAATCAGGGAATAGGTCTGGGGTATGCTCATCTGGCGGTGGTGAATATGCAGCAGGGATTGACCCGGATCAGCGTCAATGTTCCAGTAGCGGAAAAGGAATTGGAGCAACACTGGGAAGTATTGGCGGAAGCCATTCAGACCCTCTTGCGTAAAAACGGAACAGATGAGGCCTATGAAGTCATGAAACGGTTTACCCGAGGAAAGGTAATGACGGAAAAAACGCTGAATCGTTTTATCACCAAACTGGATTTACCCGACGAAGACAAGCAAATACTCCTAAACCTTTCGCCGACGGACTATACGGGTCTGGCGGAAAAACTGGCCAAAAAAGTATAAACCATGTGCGGTATTGTCGGTATTAAATCCCATTCACCCGTTGCCGGAGAAATCTATGACAGCCTGATCCACCTACAACACCGGGGACAGGATGCTGCCGGCATCATGACCTATAGTCATCGCAATCATGTAAAGAAAGGCCTGGGTCTGGTCCGGGATATTTTCGATGAAAACAATATGGCCCGACTCCAGGGCAATACGGGGCTGGGACACACGCGTTATCCGACCCATGGTGGTTTTGGCGATGGAGAAGTACAACCCTTCTGGACCGACGTTCCTTACGGCATTGCCCTGGCGCATAACGGCAATCTAGTGAATTACCGCCATCTGGCCCGGGAAATATTCCAGGAAGATAAACGCTATCTCAATACCCACAGCGATACGGAAGTTCTGCTCCATATTTTTGCCGACAGTCTGAATTCGGCCCGGAAATCCCTGGATGATGATCATTTTTTCGATCAGATCTGCCAGGCCGTGGGGCGGGTCAAGGAACGGGTAAGCGGGTCGTATTCCGTTGTGGCATCCATTGTGGGGAAAGGTCTGGTTGTTTTCCGGGATCCATCAGGCATTCGTCCCCTGGCCTGCGGACAACGGCAGAATGGGGACGGCACGGTGGACTATATTTTTGCCAGTGAAACCACCATGTTTTACGCCCTGGGCTATGAACCTGCCGGCAATGTTCTCCCTGGTGAAGTAATTTATATTGATGAATCCTTTCAGCTTCACCGCCGCCAGCTTTCTACTCGGGAATTTGCCCCCTGTATCTTTGAATATGTGTATTTTGCCCGACCCGATACCATGATGAATGATGTCAGCGTGTACCGGGCCCGGTTACGTATGGGACAGAATCTGGCGCAGGCCTGGCGGAATACCTATCCCGATAAAAAGCCGGATATTGTGATTCCGGCGCCCTCCACAGCCAATACCGCCGCCCTGTCTCTGGCGCATACGCTGGGGGTGCGCTACTCCGAAGGGTTGTATAAGAATCCATTCATCGGACGTACATTCATCATGCCCGGTCAAAAAGAGAGAAAACGGTCGGTGAAGTATAAACTGGTTCCCCAGGAAATAGAGATCCGGAATAAACGAGTCATGATTGTAGATGACAGTATCGTGCGGGGTAATACCAGCCGGGAAATCGTGAAAATGATCCGGGATTTCGGTGCCCTCGAAGTGTATTTCGTGGTGGCCTGTCCGCCTGTCGCCCATCCCTGCTTCTACGGTGTGGACATGCCTACCCGCTCAGAGCTGATCGCCAGTCAGATGTCCGTTGCCGAAATCGAATCTTTCATCGGTGCGGATGTTCTGTTGTATCAGACCATTGACGATCTGGTGGAAGCGGTTACCCGGAAGGGGGATCACCGGATAGACCATCCCTGTGTCGCCTGTCTGAACGGGGAATATATTACCGGTGATGTGGATGATGATAAAATACAGGAAATGGAATTGTTGCGAGACTCCCATCGCAACGGAAATACACTACCCTTGTTTTAGGACTTAATATGCGAATTGGTATCATTGGATCGGGCGCCCGGGAACATGCCATAGCCCGGGCCCTGTCGGGATCAGGCCGTAAGCCGGATATTTTTATTTTCGGCACAACCATGAACCCCGGTGCGGCGGCCATGGCAACCGACTATGTGGTGGGGAATATTACACAGCCGGAAGCGGTCGTCACCTTTGGTCGGGAGAAAGACATCGATTGGGTCTTTATCGGTCCCGAAGCACCGCTGGCAGCCGGTGTAGCGGATGCACTATGGGCTGCTGGCATACCCTGTATCGGCCCCACAAAAAACCTGGCCCGGATCGAGTCCAGCAAAGCGTTCACACGCAATCTGCTGGATCGTTATGCCATTTCCGGTAATCCCCGGTATAAAAAGTTTTCTTCATTGACCGGGGTGTCAGAATTTTTATCAGAGCTCGGCGAGAACTATGTTGTGAAATATGACGGTCTCAGGGGCGGGAAAGGCGTGAAGGTGGCGGGAGATCATTTACATTCCCACGCTGAGGCACTGGAGTATGCCGGAGAACTGGTTGTGGCCGGCGGTTCCTTTGTCATAGAAGAAAAAATGATCGGCGAAGAATTCTCCCTTATGAGTTTCTGCGACGGGACCCATCTGGCCCACATGATTCCCGTTCAGGATCATAAACGGGCCTATGAAAATGATGTCGGTCCCAATACCGGCGGCATGGGTTCCTATTCCGACGTTCAGGGAACGTTGCCTTTTTTAAATACCGAGGATATTACTGCAGCCCGGGCCATAAACGAAGCAACGATTCAGGCCTTGAAACAGGAATGCGGTTCAGAATACAAAGGCATTCTTTACGGCGGTTTCATGGCCACGGCTGATGGTGTAAAACTGGTGGAATACAATGCCCGCTTTGGCGACCCGGAAGCATTGAATGTTTTGTCCCTGTTGGAAACCGACCTGGTGTCCATTGGTGAACATATAATTGCCGGGACCCTGGACCGGCTGACCGTATCGTTTGCACCTCAGGCCACGGTCTGTAAATATCTTGTCCCGGAAGGATATCCCGATCACGCGGTCAAGGGACAGCCCATTGATCTCTCCGGTGTCAGTCGTGAAGATATTATTTACTACGCATCGGTGGATGTCGTGGACGACCGATTGGTGGAAGCTGGTTCACGTACCGTCGCCGTTGTGGGACAGGCCGATTCATTGTCGGAGGCGGAAGAAATTGCCGAAAAAGAAATACAATCAATCAAAGGCCCACTGTTTCACCGGAAAGATATTGGAACGACCGCGTTGATACAAAAACGGGTGGAACACATGAATCAACTGCGGGGATAGTGGTTTTCATTGGCCTGATTGGAATAATATTGTAAGAACTATTCTTGAATTCAATCCCGTGAAGTCTGAGGAAACAATTTGACAGTAAAACCGCGTAAAAATATGATACAAAATATCACATGTTGAAGTTGGCCGTCCTCGGCTCCACCCGCGGCACCGATCTCCAGGCCATTCTGGAGGCTGTTGCGGCAGGGCGACTGGATGCCGTCGTGTCGGTGGTGGCTTCCAACCGGAAGTCGGCCTTCATTCTGGAGCGAGCCCGGCAAGCCCACATTCCGGCAATTTTCGTTTCTGCGAAGGATAAATCGCGGGGAGAATTTGACCGGGACTTGCACGCCCGTCTGGAGCCCTACGCTCCGGACCTGATTCTCCTGATCGGATTTATGCGTATTCTGTCTCCCTGGTTTGTACATCAATGGGAAGGGCGAATCGTGAATGTCCACCCCTCACTCTTGCCCAAGTACGCCGGCGGCATGGATACCAACGTGCATGAAGAAGTTCTGAAAAACCACGAAAAGGAAACCGGCTGCACCATTCATCTGGTAACGGAAGAAGTGGATGCCGGTCCCATTTTATTACAGAAACGCTGCCCGGTTTTTCCCACTGATACCCCGGATACGTTGAAAGCCCGGGTTCAGGCCCTGGAGAGGGAAGCATTTATCGAAATCATTCGCCGGGCCGCCACCCGGGACGATTCCTCGCCATCGTCCTGGCAGGAGGACGTTACATGAATTATGTTCATCTCATTTTAACCTGATAACCGATAGGTTTCTATGTTAACAACACCCCCACTGAATACCGCACCGCTGATCATCCGGCGGGCTCTCATTTCAGTTTATGATAAGCAGGGATTAATTCCCCTGGCCCGTGGACTGCGGGAACACGGTATTGAAATCCTATCCACCGGCGGTACGGCAAAGGTGTTGCGGGAAGCAGGTATTCCCGTGACCGATGTGTCGGAATACACCGGATTCCCTGAAATCATGGACGGCCGGGTCAAAACGCTCCATCCCGTTATCGAAGGCGGCATCCTGGGATTGCGGGATCGCCACAACGATGAAGCAGAGAAAAACCATATTCCTTGGATTGATCTGGTCGTTTGCAATTTATATCCCTTTGCCGATACTATTCAGCAACCCGACGTAACCACTGCGCTGGCCCTGGAAAATATTGACATCGGTGGCCCTACCATGATTCGCGCCGCTGCGAAAAATGTTGGCTGGACAACCGTTGTGGTTGATCCGGCCGACTATGACAGAGTGCTTCAGGACATTTCGTCCGGCCTGTCATTCGCTGCCCGGCAAGCGCTGGCGGCCAAAGCCTTTGGACACACGGCCCGTTACGATGCCATCATTCATGGCTACTTGAAGCAGGATCACCTCGCGGCCGATCTCATCCTGCCGCTGGAAAAAGTCGATCAACTACGCTACGGAGAAAACCCTCACCAGCAGGCAGCAGCCTACCGGACTTCCGGATATTCCGGATTTACCATCCTGGATGCGGTAATCCACCAGGGGAAAAAACTGTCCTACAATAATATCATGGATGCCGACGGAGCCCTGGCCTGTTTGCGGGAATTTACCGAACCGGCCTGTGTTGTGGTCAAACATGCCAATCCTTGTGGTGTGGCCACCGGTCCCGAGGATGCAATGGCTGATATTTATCGCCGCGCGTTTGAAGCAGATTCCTTGTCAGCCTTTGGCGGCATCATTGCCCTGAACCGAACCTGTACAGCGCCAGTGGCGGAGGCCATCATCGGTGTTTTTGTGGAAATGGTCATGGCGCCTGACTTTGAACCGGCGGCCCTGGAGATCCTGAGGAAAAAGAAGAAACTGAGAGTTCTGGAAACAGGTCCACTTATGCCCCGAACAACCGCTTTGGAAGTCAGAAATATTGCCGGCGGACTCCTGGTGCAGGATACAGACATTCGGCCCATCTCTGCCAATGATTTGCGGACAGTTACCGATAAGGAACCTCACTCGCAACAAATAGAGTCCATGTTATTCGCCTGGAAAGTGCTGAAGCATGTAAAATCCAATGCCATTCTGATTGCCCGTGATCATCAGACCGTGGGAATCGGCCCGGGACAGGTGAGCCGGGTGGATGCCGTGGAAATCGCCGTGCGGAAGGCCGGCGACGCGGCTCGGGGTGCCATTCTGGCCTCCGACGCCTTTTTTCCTTTCCGTGACAGCATCGATTCCCTGGCTGCAGCCGGCATAACCGCCGTCATTCAACCCGGCGGATCAATCCGGGATCAGGAAGTCATTGCCGCCTGCAACGAACACGGAATTGCCATGGTATTTACAGGAACCAGGTGTTTTAAACATTGACACCGCTTTATCAGAGAATTTATTCCGTCGTCCGTCAGATTCCCTACGGACGGGTAACGACCTACGGCCACATTGCCAACCTGGTACATACGGGTCCGCGGCAGGTTGGTTATGCCATGGCTGCGGTACGGGATGTTACCATTCCCTGGCATCGTGTTATCAACAGTCAGGGGAAAATCAGTGTACGTTCCGGAGGAAGTCCCAGTCTTGACCAACGGATGTTGCTGGAAAGCGAGGGTGTCATATTCGATGCCGCCGGGAAAACGGATCTGAAACGATTCGGCTGGTTTCCTGTGATAGACATCAATATGGAAAAAGAAAAATGAAATACGTTCAACTGGGAAAATCCCGGAACAGGTTCACGATTATTGCGGGGCCTCCGGTCTGGCCCCTTTTCCTCATTTACCCTGCGTCGAGAAACAGTCTGAAGTATCGCCCGGATTAGTGGTCCGCTTCTTCATCCTCATGTTCGGCCTCTCCGAAGGTGGCGATCAGCCCGGTGATTAGTTCCCCCTGTTCGCCGTCCGTCAACCTGGCAGTGGGATGAAGGGGCAGATAAATCCAGAGCGGCATTTCGCCTTCCCGTAATTCTTCGGCTGCTTCATTACCTTCGTTTTTTTCCTGAACACCCCAGCGGGACACATTGAAATGTTCCCGGCCTTCATTGACGTCACGCTGGACCAGCCATGAAACAGGCGCCACACTGCTATACCAGGGCCAGACAGTCTTGTGGCTGTGGCAATCCCCGCAGGTCCGATAGAAAAGTTCGGCGGTACGAGGACTGTCCCAGGCCGGTTCTCCTTCCATCGGAGGATTGGCATGATCCCGTCCGTAGGGAATCAGTTGAATAAGCACGAAAAGAACGACACCCCACAGAGTAATTTTTTTCGGATCCATGAATATATTCCTCAAAGTTGTAATGAAAAAAGCATTAGTCGGTAACGGCCGGTTCCAGCAGAGATATGCGACCGCGGTCGGCATCAATGGTAACAGGCAGACCCACCGGCAGGGTGAATTTATCATGAATATGACCGATCATGGAACCATACCAGACCGGAATGTTGAGCGATGAACAATAATGTTCCAGCACGTCCAGCAGAGAAAAGCCGGGATCATCTTCGTCACAATCAGTACACTGGGCAAAAATAAGACCGGCCACGGAATCCAAAATTCCCGCCAGTTTCAGATGCATGAGTATCCGGTCAATACGGTAAATATCCTCTTCAATGTCCTCCAGAAACAGGATGGTATCGGACCAGTCGGGGAGATAGGGGGAACCGATCATGGTGGATAAAACGGATAAATTTCCGCCGAAAAGCCGTCCCGTGGCCGTGCCGGAACGAAGGGTAATATGAGTCCGGGGATCCACGGATTGGGCCGGATTTTCCATGACGGCGGCCTGGCCTTCCATCAGAATATTTCGAAACCAGCCCAGCGTGAAATCATTCCAGGTGGACGTTCCCACCGGACCGTGAAAGGTGATGAGTCCCGAGCGGGCCGTGATGGCATTCAGCAGGGCGGTAATATCACTGTAACCCATGAGAATCTTGGGATGGGTGCGGATTAAGTCATAGTCCAGCCGCGGCAAAAGGCGGTTGCAGCCGGATCCTCCTCGCGTAGCAATGATGGCCTTCACCGCCGGATCGGCAAACATATCATGCAGATCGCTGAGTCGCTCCTCGTCTGTACCGGAAAAATAACCGTATTTCCCGTACACATGAGGCGCCTCCTTCATGGTTAACCCCAGATTGGTGAGAACCGTGCGAACTTCGTTCAGGGAGGACGGCCCCCTGATGGCACCGCCGGGGGACAGAAAACCCACCGAATCGCCGGGTACCAGCCGTTCCGGCTTGATACGCGCTGTTGCAGGAACTCCGGGAGTCAGGGAACCGGAGGCGGCCAGGAGAGCCGATGTTCGGATAAAATGTCTACGTTTCATTCCAGGCCTCCAGAACCCGGGGGTTATCGGTGATGATGCCGGACACACCCCGGTCCAGCAACCATCGCACGGCGGGAATATTATTCACGGTCCAGACATTAATCCTGAGTTTTTTCTCCGTTAGGCGCCGTACCAGGTCAGGCGTGACCAGTTCCGCTTCCGGATGGACCAGGTCCGGATGAACCAGATTTATGGTCCAGTAAAATTGTGTGGATTCCAAAATGAGGGCCGTGGCCAGGGATGAATCCACGGCCTTTATGACCCACAGGACGAAAGGATTGAAGCTGGATATGATCACGGTGCGGCTGCGACGCCGGGCTTTTATCTGTCGGGCAACGGTTACCGCATGTCGCAGGTGAATGACGCCATGGAATTTTATTTCTATATTCATGATGATATCATCCGGCATTCGGTCCAGGACATCTTCCAGGGTATCCAGCGGCACGGGCCGATCAGGGTGACTGTAAATGCCGGTTTTCAATTCTGCAATGTCGGCATTGCTGCTGTCATCGATCCAGCCTAGTCCGTCAGTTTCCCGTTCCAGATCAAAATTATGGGAACAGTAAATGGTACCGTCCCGGCTGTGAACCACATCGATTTCCACGGCCCGGAAACCAGCGGTGACCGCTGCCTGGCAGGCCATCAGTGTATTTTCCGGATTTAGCCCCGGTAAACCACGGTGAGCGATGAAAAGAGGATGATTCGAAGGATAGAACCGGGACGTATCCCCGGGGGTCCAGAACCACCAGTAACGGATGGCCAGTGCCAGAAGGACGAGCAGAATGATTTCAGTCATGGCCGGAAGAACCAGGAAGAAATAGAGTGATAGGACGGACCGGCATGATAAGTAGACACACGGTCTCAGATCAATCGTCTGAGTTGATCCACCACGGCTTGCAGGGAAACGGGATTCAGAGGTTTTTGTCCGCTGGTAAGAAGCACCCGTCCGATGACATTCATACCGATATAGGCCAGCTGAGTCCGCAGCGCTTCCAGGAACCGTACACCGCCTCCGCCGCTGTGGGTAGCCAACAGGGCCGTTTTGGCATTGAAACATTCACGCCAGTCCTGACCGCTAATACTCATCCAGGTGATGAAATTGGTGACAACGGGAGGAATTCCGCCGTTGTATTCGGGAGCGACAAAAACAAGTCCCCGTGCCTGGCGCAGGGTTTTGGCTAGAGCCGTAATGTTTTCTTTTTCCGCTGTTGTATCTACCAGTGGTGTGAAAAGGGGCAGGTTCAGTTCAGCCAGATTGATGACTTCCGTCGTCAAGTCGTGGCGACGGCATTCCTGCGCGATGGTATCGGCCAAAGTCATGTTTTTAGCCGTGCTTCCGGCCAGAACAATAATATCGCTCATGATTTTTCCTTCCTATGTTCCGGTCCTGTCTTTTGGCAGGGAACCGGGACGGGCTGCAGTATGGATTCAAGCGTAAAATACGGCCGGAATCTAAATTTCATTGGTGGTCTGATTCCACACCGGGGCGGTTATTTCGGAATAGTGTTTTTGAACCAGGTATAATTCAAGTATTTCGCAATGCTGCCCGCAGGACAAGATAGCCCAGAATTCC
>JBHHUC010000105.1:0-4327 GCA_046861395.1 Fidelibacterota bacterium | reverse complement strand
CATGTGATGCAAAAAGGTCCCCTCACAGTGAAAAGTCCCCTGGATGAGTAATCGTTCCGTCCTCACAATTGTCGGTCCCACCGCCTCAGGTAAAACGTCCCTTGCCGTGGCTCTGGCCCGCCGCATCAGCGGTGAAGTCATCAGTCTTGATTCACGGCAGGTATTCCGTGGGATGGCCATCGGCACGGCCCAGCCCACGCCGGAAGAGCAGGGCGGCGTCCGGCATCATTTGATTGGATTTCGCGATCCCCGGGAGGCCATCTCGGCGGGCGAATACGCCCACCTGGTGCGACATCATGTCAAGGATATCATGGACCGTGGTTTCCAGCCCATCATTTGCGGCGGGGCGGGACTCTATTACCGGGCCGTGACTCGCGGTATCTTTCCCGATAGCGTCACGGACCTGGAAGCTCGGGACAGGCTGAACCGGGATTATGATGAACTGGGGGGTGAAGTCCTGCTGCGACGGCTGGAAGAGATCGATCCTGACTACGCTGCCATTACACATCCCAACAATCGCAAACGGCTGGTACGGGCGCTGGAGATTTTCGCAGCCACCGGCAAGCCGCCTTCCGAGCATTTCCGGGGCCAGGACATAAAGGGGAAGCCGGGAGTGAAGTGTTTCACCGTATATCTGGATTGGGAGCCGGGGGTGCTGGAAACTCGTATCCGGGAACGAACCCTGAACATGTTGGAAAATGGTTGGATCGACGAAGTCAGGCGACTCCGGGAGCGTTATGGCAGGGGGGAACTTCATCCCCTGGATTCCATCGGCTACCGCCAGATTGGTGAATACCTGGACGGGGTATTGCCCTATGACGAGCTGGTGGATGTTATCGTCCTGCGCACCCGGCAGTATGCCAAACGCCAGCGGCAATGGTTCCGCCACGAACCCGTGGATTTGACTTTGACGCTAACACCGGAGACCACGGTGGGCCTCATGGTTCAGGACGTCCTGGCCGCTTATCACGGATAATCCATTACCAAACTATCACCGTAGGAACGTGAGGCTGATGGTCTATTGTCTATGTTTTTAGAAAAAGCCCCAAGTCCTACAAGGTTGGTCGTTTGGTGCTTATTATTTATTTCAAAATTTTTATCTCTCCAGGTTTAATGACCTATGTACTATCACCTGGGGGACATGCTTTATGGTGTGAATCCATACCCAATCAGAATTATCCCGTGCATGGTGGTTTCAATGTCCGTAATTTCCGCCGTCATGAAACCCTTTAAACCGTTCCTGAGAGAAGGTAAGGGCGAACCTGAGGCCTTTGTGCAGATGATCTCCGCCGAGACACCTGCCCAAAGGCTTTTTTATTAGGAGAATCAATGTGAAAACCAAATTGATGCTGGATGCCGTGGCGCTGAAACGGTCGATTACACGGCTGTCCCATGAAATCATTGAAAGCAATGATGGTGCGGAAAACCTGGTTCTGGTGGGAATCCACCGCCGGGGTGTCCCCTTGGCAAAACGGCTGCAGGCCCTTATTGAATCCCATACCGGCGTGGTGGTCCCAAACGGTTCCATCGATATTACATTCCATCGCGATGATTACCGCGACCGTCTCATCATGCCGGAGGTGAAAGGCAGCGACCTGACTATTCCCGTGGATGGCAAGACGGTGGTCCTGGTGGATGATGTCCTTTTCACCGGGCGCACCATTCGGGCGGCCATGGATGCCCTGTTTTCCTTCGGGCGGCCGGCGAAAATCCAACTGGCTGTGCTAGTGGATCGCGGACACCGTGAAATTCCCATCAAAGCAGACTTCGTTGGGAAAAACATCCCGACCCATGAAGGGGAACACGTCAAGGTACTGGTATCGGAGGTCGATGGCAAGGATGCCGTTCAGCTCTTGTCCTATGGGGGGAATTATGCTGGCGAATAAACATTTACTGGGTCTGGCCGACGTTCCGGCGGAAGACATTCAGCAAATCATCGACACTGGATTCCGCTTCCGGGAGGTTTTGGAACGGCCCATCAAGAAAGTGCCATCCCTCCGGGGGAAAACCATCGTCAACCTGTTTTTCGAAAATTCCACCCGCACCCGCATTAGTTTTGAATTGGCGCAGAAACGCCTCAGTGCCGATACGGTGAATTTTTCCGCCTCTTCAAGCAGCCTCAAAAAAGGGGAAACCTTCAAGGATACGGCGCAGAATATTGAAGCCATGAAGATTGATGCGGTGGTAATGCGTCATCCCACCCCCGGCGCGCCGCTGCATTTAACGAAATTCATTGATGCCGTGGTGATCAACGCCGGCGACGGCACCCATGAACATCCCACCCAGGCCATCCTGGATATGATGAGCCTGCAGGAAGTGTTTGGGAAACTCAAAGGTCTGAAAGTGGGTATAATCGGCGATATCAGCCACAGCCGGGTTGCCCTGAGCAATATCATCGGTCTCACAACTATGGGGGCCCAGGTGACCCTCTGTGGCCCGCCCACACTCATGCCCCCGCAGGTGGACACATTGGGCGTGGAGGTGAATACGAATCTGGATGAAGTCCTGGATTGGGCCGATGCCGTGAATGTATTACGTATCCAGATGGAAAGGATGGGCGTGGGTATGTTTCCCTCCGTTCGTGAATATCGCCGTTGTTTCGGTCTCACCATCGACCGAATCCAACAGCTGGACAGGGAACTGATCATCATGCATCCCGGTCCTATGAACCGCGGCATCGAAATCGATAGCCAGGTAGCGGACAGCGACCGCGCCATTATTTTGAATCAGGTCCTGAACGGCGTGGCGTCGCGCATGGCCATTCTTTATCTCCTCCTGGGAGGCAAACCCCAAGTTAGCGAAGCATAACCATGAAAACTACAACCCTTGACACAGTGGTCCTGAAGCATGGGACCGTATTCGATCCTGTCTCCGGGAAGTCGGAGGTCGCGGATGTCCTCATTGAAAAAGGCCGTATCACTTCCCTGGGTAAGGTGGAAGCCGGTGATCGTGCTAAGGTCCTGGACTGCAGCGGAAAAATCATCACCATGGGCTTCTGTGATCCCCATGTGCATTTCCGTGAACCGGGACGGGAGGACAAGGAAACGCTGGCGTCCGGGGCCGCCGCTGCTCTGGCCGGCGGTTTTACCCGCGTCTGCGTCATGCCCAATACCAATCCGCCTCTGGATACTCCCGAGTCGGTCCGGTTTGTCATTGAAAAAAGTCGTAACCTGCCGGTACATATTCATCCCATCGGCGCTGTCACCAAACAGCAGGGAGGTCAGGAAATCACGGAAATGGCCGCCATGCGCGATGAAGGCGCCGTGGCGTTCAGTGATGACGGACTCCCGATAGCCGACAGCCATGTTATGCGCCTGGCCCTGGAATATTCCACGCTCCTTGATGTACCTGTGATTAATCATGCTGAAGATCCGGCATTGAGAGCCGGCGGTCTGATGAACGAAGGAACGGTTTCTACCCGATTGGGTCTGCCGGGGAATCCGGCCCTGGCGGAAGCCATCATGGTTTACCGTGATCTGGAATTGGCCCGGTTGACGGGTGCGATACTCCATGTCCCCCATGTGAGTTCCGCCCGCTCCGTGGCGCATATTGCCGCCCTGAAAGGGCAGGGGACAAGAATCACGGCGGAAGTCACTCCCCACCATCTTTATTATACCGACCAGGCCCTGACTGCCTACAATACCAATCTGAAAGTCGCGCCCCCCATCCGTTCCGCCGCAGATCGTGAAACCTTATGGGAAGGATTAACCCAGGGGACGTTGGATTGCATCGCCACCGATCATGCCCCGCATACCATTGAAGAGAAGGAGCATACCTTTGACATGGCGCCCTTCGGTTTAATCGGACTGGAAACCGCCTTCGGCGCCGTGAATACAACGCGTTTGGAACGCGGCGCTTTTTCCCTGGAAGATTTAATCCGGAAAATGACCGTGGCTCCCCGGGCCATTTTCGGTTTTCCCACCGACCTGATCCGGGAAGGTGCAGAAGCGGAATTGGTGGTTCTGGACCCGGATACGACCTGGGTCATGAGCGAAAGCGATCTTGAATCCCGTTCGCGAAATTGTCCTTACCTGGGGGAATCCTTCATCGGCCGACCGGTATTTACCATTAGCCGGGGCTATCTGGCCGACATGCGCCGGGATTGATCAGGGCGGATCGGTGAATCGAACGTCCATACAATAGGATATCTCAATCATCCCAACGCCGTAGGTGTTGCATAAGAAATGATGGTATGGATAATAATAAATGACATACAACCCCGCTGGGGTTGGTGATTTTGGCAATCGGATGGCTATAGACATCTAACCCCTCCGGGGTAATCGAAATACGTAGAAACCCACAAGCATAGCCCTTAGAACTCTGCCCG
>JBHHUC010000104.1:0-4332 GCA_046861395.1 Fidelibacterota bacterium | reverse complement strand
ACCACTATCCGTCTCAATATTCCCCACCACCCAAATATTGTTCTCATCAATAATGGCTACATCATTCAGATAACTGCCGTAATTACCAAGTGTATCAATCTCCCAGGTGAAATTGTGGCTGGTGGTGTCCATGGTGGCGGCGGTGACTTCTTCGCTGGAGTCGGTGGCTTCTCCGCCGTCCAACCAGTAGGCCCGATAGCGGTAGGTGTGGCCGGGAAGCAAGTTATTGTCAGTGAGTATGGTGTCAGCTCTCACAGATGAACCTACCGCCACGGTCGAATCATCCCGATTCAGGCGGAAGGTCCAGGTGTCGCTGCTGTCTGCCACGCTCACCTTCAGTCGGACGGAAAAGGTGCCTTCATTCACCACTTCAAGATGAATCGTGGAATCCCGGTGGTGGGACGGCGGGTTGTCCGGGCAGGCGGTGAGGAGCAGTCCTGCTGTCAGGAGTGTACGATAGAGATAAGTTTTTGTCATATCCATTTATTCATAAGCTGAGAACGATGAGAATTTATACATCTTTTAACAAAACGTGATTATTTATAGCAACGTAAGCCGGAAACGGGATAGGTAATGAAGAATGAAGAATTAGGAATGAAGAATTGGATCGTTACATTGTTATGAGTGGCATATGACGGAAATAAATATCCAATATCGATTTTCAATATACGGTAGATGATGTTGGACTGAATTTAACTTGTCACTATTATCTTTATTGAAGATGCAATACATCAATCGGAAATGAATTGAATCCACAGGGATTCATAGATAATATATCGTCTTCAATGGATAGAAATATCCTCTTTTCCAATACAATCTGGCGAATGAAATGAAACGAAAAATTCTGTTCCCGATCATACTGTTGCTCATCATGAGTTGCGGTAACCCGACGGCATCACCCGGTACTCTGGCCTTCATCGCGCTCCAGGGCGAAGATAAAATTCTGGTTGTTGATATCGACAACGAATCTGTTTATGAAGAAGTGGAAGTCAATTTATCTAATGTCAGTGATTTACCGCATTATATTGTCATTGATGAAACCAATCAGCGCTGGTATGCTTCCCTGATTGCCTCCGGGCATATTCTGCAATTTTCCCTGCAAAACAATGAATTGCTGGATTCCATTTATGTCGGGAATCAGCCGGCGCTCATGGCCCTGGATGAGGCAAACCGCTTTCTATACATTTCCCGCTTCATGCCCATGGCCGGCGGCAGTGCACCGGCCTCTCAGGAAATCCAAAAGATAAACACGACCGATATGACCCTGATGGGCACTGTCAATATCGGGGCATCCTCGCCCCATGGTATTGCCCTGGCCAGCGATGGAGCTACAGTGTGGATTGCCAGCAATCAGGCTTCTCATTTTTTCCGGGTAAAGACGGACCGCTTCGGGGAAGCCGGCTATCAACCGGAGCATTATAAAATCGATCCTGGTGTCCCGGATAATTTTGCCATTCCTGATAATATATACAGTCCCCTGGAAATTGAGTTAAGCCATGACGACCAGATCTTATATATTGCCTGCAGCAATGCCGGTGAAGTTCGCGCCTATGATACGGAAACGGGTCAATTGCTCCATGTTTATACTGTGGGCAACACGCCCTGGCATCTGGTCACGAGTCCCGATGATGAATTTGTCTATGTTACCAACCGTATGGCTAATACCGTCAGTCGTATTCGCATCGATGACGGTTCAGTAACCGATTTATCCGATGCATTAATCGATATGCCCCACGGGATTGCCATGAATCACGATGGATCGCTCTTAGTGGTGAGTTCCTTTAACGGTAACCGCCTTCATTTCATCAATACCGCTGACTTTTCCATCCATTACACTCTGGGATTAAGCGGTGACATAGTCAATCCTTCCGGGATTGCCATTGTACAGGAATAAACCTATGAAAAAACAGTTTTTTCTCATTCCGATCGTTGGCATTACGCTCATGTGCAGTGATGGCGGGAAAACAGCGGAACCAATAAAACCACTTCCGATTCAGACCGAATTTGCTGTGACGGATTTCCAATCCGCCGAAACCTGTAACTCCTGTCATCCTCAGCATTATGCCGAATGGGCAGCTTCCATGCATGCTTATTCCATGCAAGATCCAGTCTGGGTGAATTCCCAACGGGGTCGACAGGCCTTTTATGCCGATCAGGGAAAGGATCCGGGGTATTTATGCCTTCCCTGTCACAGTCCTGTGGGATTTCTTACTCAAGGCATTCCGGACCTGGCCAATCTTACGGCAGATGCCATCACCGCTTTACCAGCACCGATTCGAGAAGGTGTGACCTGCGATGCCTGCCACGGTCTGACTCACTTGCCACGTTCCTCGTCCATTGATCCGGCAAACGGTATTTTTGTCGGCACGGAATACAATCTTTACCTGGATGGAACGGAATACGGCCGGATTGACGATCCTGTGGATAACGAATTTCATGCTTCTGCCTATCATCCTGATTACGGCAAGTCTGAATTTTGCCGGAATTGTCATGATCTCTTCATCGGCGGGGTCGGGGCGGAAGTCACTTATACGGAATGGAGCGGTTCGGCCTTCGATGCCATGGGAATGGAGTGTCAAACCTGTCACATGCCCGAATATAGCGGTCAGGCGGCGGTAAACGGTCCTGTCCGGGATAATTTACATCGTCATTATTTCCCCGGTGTTGATCAGGCTCTCATTCCCGACTTCCCCAGTAAAGAGGAACAACTGGCGGCCATCGAAGATCTCATGCTGAATGCGGCCGAATTGCATCTCGTCACGTCCCTGGACACTATTCCAGTCGATACGGCTATCACACTTGATTTTCTGGTTGCCAATCTGACGGGGCATAATTTTCCATCTTCCGTCACATTCGTCCGGCAATTATGGCTGGACGTTGCCGTCATAGCCGGAACCGACACGGTATTTCGATCCGGCTTTTTGGACGATAACCTGGATATCCAGGATTTTCACACTGATTCCACCAGTCTCAACGATCCCCAGCTGGCCCTGTTCAATACGGTGCTGTACAATGCAGCCGGAGATTCTGGTCTCCATCATCTTTCCGTGGAAGAATTGGTGGCCTTATCCGATTATACCTTACCCACCAACGGCACCCGCCATGCCAGTTACCAGGTGGATTTGACCAATGTTCCCGCAGGTGATCTTACCATCATTGCCCGGTTACGCCTGCGCGCCTTCCCGCCCTTCGTCCTGCGGGCCAATGGTTTGGCCGACCAAGCCGTCACCCAACCGATCTTTGAAATTGATCAAAAACAATATTCGCTGCATATTCAGGGATCATAGTCCATCGCGGATTTATCTGATCCTGGTGGTGTGGTTTCTATTATCACCGGGGCATGCCAGGGAATATGGCCGTATCATTTCTCCGTTTCCTGTATACACCATGGACGGCATCGCCGTGGAACGTCCTTTTCATGCTGCGTTCAATCAACCTGAACCCCAATTTACCGACTGGGACGGTGACGGCTGGGTCGATATGTTTATCAATGACCGTGACGGATCGGTGCAATACTTCAGGCGTTTCCCGGGACTGAATGACTCCGGCTTACCGGATTTCCGTCTTATGAACCGACATTTTCAGTCAATGAATGTGGGTTTATGGTTCACTTTTTATGATTTTGACGGCGACGGCGACCAGGATATCCTTTCCCACACGGCCGGTACCGATCAGGTCAGTTATTGGGAAAACGCCGATTCCACCTATTTGCTCGTCACCGACCGCCTCCTCACGGACTCCGGTGATCCGCTATATGGAGGTCAGGTGGTGATTCCCACGGTGACCGATATTAACGATGATGGATTTGGAGATTATTTTATCGGTGATATTTCGGGTCGCCTCACATATTATCAGGGTATGGGTTTCAGCGATCGGCCCTCATTTTCATTCATAACAAACCAATTCGAAGGGATCCAAATTATTTGGACACCGGCCCGGCATGGTGCCAATGCCATTGACTTTTACGATTTGGATGATGATGGCGATAAAGATCTCATCTGGGGGGATCTCTATCAGCCGGGACTGTTTTACCTGGAGAATTTCGGTGATAATGTAAGTCCTGATTTCAACCAAGATTTCCTGGTAACCAATTTCGGTGAATTGGCAGGAATCCAGACCAGCGGATTTAATATCCCCCGGCTGGTGGATCTGGACAATGACGGTGACGGGGATCTGGTATGCGGTACGCTGTCCGGTCAATATGGTGTGGATTATTCCCGGAATCTGATTATGGCACAAAACACGGGATCGGTCAATAATCCGATTTTTGCCTATGTAACATCAGAATTGTTGGTCGGACTTGATTTTATATCCGAAAGTCACCCCGTATGG
>JBHHUC010000042.1:0-17930 GCA_046861395.1 Fidelibacterota bacterium | reverse complement strand
TTATGTGGGGATAAATGTACAGCCGGGAAGGTGCCCTCACGGACAGAAATGATCTTTCCGTAAGAGATTTTCCTTATGTATATTCTATAATTAGAATATTATAATAACATATGGAACTGACTCAGAAACAATTTATCGTCGCAGCAATGCTGATAGACGGTCCCGCTCATGGCTATCAATTGGAACAGCGGATTCAATCGGAAGCGATGAGGCGCACAGTGACCATTGGGTTTTCATCCATTTACCAGATTCTGAATACGTTGGAGAAACGGGGTTACGTGCATCATACGGAAGCCGTGACCAACGGCAAATTGCAGAAACGCTTTGCCCTCACGGATCAGGGCAAGGCATTACTGGCGCAATCCTTCGTTTCAGCCTTTACCCGGGTCTCTGCCAAGGATGAGGAATTCTTGCTGGCATTGACCGGTGTAGCAGAAATCCCGCTCCCGGCCCTGCGAGCCTTGGTCCAGGAGCGTATTGATAATATTCAAAACGTCATAACTGCTTTGCAACAGTATCGGGCCGAGATAGATGATAACCGGGAAACCATGATCCAATTGGGCTATGAACGCCGGATAGCCATGTTGTCCTGTGAAAGGGATTTTCTGGAGAAATGGTTGATAAATCAGAAGGAATAAAAAAGGGGCTAAAAAGCCCCTTTCCGTTAAATATAATTTAGGTCTTAAAAGGATTTTGCCAGGCCGAAAGCGATGACAAAGGCGGTTTTATCGTACAATTCTTCGTAAATGGAACCTTTATCTTCGTTATAATCTTCCTGGTAAAAAGTATTTGAGACACCGAAGGTAAGAGACGTACCCGGATTGAGGGCATATTTGAACCCTCCGGCTACCGTGTGAGTGCTCAGTGAGTAGCTTAAATCGGTCTGATAAAACTCGGTGGCCCCGGTCACAGCACGGAGGTATCCGGCACTGATTGTCAATACATCCGAAAGGGCAAAATCAATTGATCCCCCGCCTTCCCAATTGTTTTCAATATTGGCTTCATCACCGTCCCAGTTTACCTGGTCATTAAACCAGTAGTCAAAGGAAGTAGCTATCATAATTCTATCGCTGGGAGTAAGGTTCAGGCCGAACGACAGTTGGGCGGGTAAATCTTCATTGTAGGTAGTGCCATCGGGGAACATTCCGACACCGTCCAGAACAATGGTACCGTCTTCCTTGGTATCGGCGGTCATTTCCAACTTTGTCAATGGTTCGTAGCGAACGGAAACACCAATCATATCATTCGGTGTAATATGGGCGTTTAAAATAGGCGTCATGGCAGTACCGGTGCGTTTGGAATCTACGTTGATATCCGGAATTACACCGGCAATGTCTCCGTTATCAGCATTCAATACGGCATCGGTGAGACTACCGGCATATGTATTCAAAGCATAAATATAACGTAAACCCAGTGACAGGCTAACCATATGACTCAGCGCATATGATACCGATCCCTGGCCGGCAAAATAGACGGAAGAACCGGTAAAGCTGGCTGTTACGCTATAACCGTTAATGGTCCCGTAAGGATCTAAAGCCGGATCAACCGCAGCAGCCGGTAAACCCACCAGTCGGGCCAGTTGATAGTCGAAGCTGGGCAGACCATCGGGAAATTCAGCGCTACCACCGCCGCCGATAGGCATAACACCGCCGGAGAAAGCCACTTTCCCCGTTTTCTTTATAGCATAAATATTAGGAAAGGCCGGTGCAAAGGTTGTGCCTTCGAATGTGTTGCTGTTATAATTGGGAAATGCTGTTTTGACGGTTCTGGTTTGCCAGATAGTCTGATTACTAACATAGAGGTGAAAACCATCGTTTAAGCCTGTCAGGGCGGCAGCATTGTAAAAAGCTGCGTCAAGATCAGTGGAAGCATTACGATTGAGCGTTCGCATATAGTCAGCACTTTGGTTGCTATTATGCACCATACCACCGGCGGAAAGAAGACTGCAGAGCGTTAGGCTTGCCAACGCAAAAAGGAAGTATTTTTTCATGATAACCTCCGAAAAATGGATAAAATCAGAAAAGGCAGTACTCCCGGTACTGCCTTTTCGTTTCAAAAGTCCTGTGGACCAACACCTGATTACTGTGCTGTCCACCCCAGGGTTGTTGTACTGGTTTCCTGAACGGAAACATCCGGAAGGAACATATCCGGCACACCGTCTTGGTCAACATCAACTGGAAGAACAACTGTAATTGTGTCAACCTCAGTATAGGCCATTGAAATGTCCGTGGGATTGGTAGGATCATCCATGGTTAAAGCTCCGCCCAAATCATAGAGGCCGCCGTCAATCAAAAGGGTGCTGTAATCAGCAGCGGCACTCCAGGTTCCCTGATCGTTGAGGGGAACAACGGAAGGTGCGAAACCAAGGGTATCATTGGCTACCGGGAGACTTCCCGTTAGTGTAAACGTGTTATCTTCTTTCAGATTTACTGTAGCGGATACGCCCAGCGCGCTGAACTGTGCCCATACCATGGAACCGGAACCAAGCGGTGTGCCCGGTCCATATCCCAGAGCAGTAATAGAGTCGGCGGCGACATAGGTTGAAGACTGTTCCATATTGCTCATAACCCATTCACCGACCAAGGGATCAGTAGTGGTGTCTCCGTTATCGTCTGATTCACAACCGACAAGAATCAGCCCAACAGCAGCTAAAAGCAAGAAGATAACTTGTGTTTTATTTATTTTCATGGTTTCTCCTAATTCCTCGTTATTAATTAATTTTTCATGCCATCCACGGAAAATAGAGTCCTTTTGTCCATAAATGCAAAAAGAAAATATTTTCTATATTTTCCAGAATACGGACATAAGAACCATCCGCTCCGGCCCCATATTCCTTTCCAGATCGGTGTAATAATACTGAAAAATGTTCTCTACCCGGAAGTGAATTTCCCAATGCCGATCCTGCCAGGCCAACCCGCTGTTCCACACATGAACCGGCACCCTCCGGTCGCTCCCGGTTAAGGGATTTTCCGAAAATAATTTTGTCTTTTCCAGCGCGCTGGTATGTCGGGAATCAATAGAGAAGGACCAGGGACCGAGGCGGACGGTTACGGTTTGCGTGAAATGCTGACGATAGCGATAGGCCAGGGTGTCGATGACATCACCGGCCGGACTAAGAACATCAGGATTCAAATAAGTATAGGCCCCCTGCACCATAACGTGCCGCGCCAGGAACTGTCCCTGGAGACCGAAATCAAATCCGGAAATCCGGGCTTTGGTCACATTTTGAAAATGTATGACACCAAATGAATCGGGAGTCGGTTCAATCAACTGCTCGAAGGAAGTTGTAAACCAGGCTCCGTCGGCCTGAAGATAATTGAGAAAGGAGGAGCGGCCGGCAACCCGGGCGGTGAAACCGATTTCGCTGCCCAGGGAAATTTCGGCCTCCAGATTGGGATTGGGTGCAATGGTAAATACATTCAGCCGGGAGCGGGAAAAGAGTTCGGCAACCGTGGGCGAACGGAATCCCTTCCCCACGGACGTGCGCAAAGAAAACCACGGTGCCAGCCGATAATTGGCGGCAATCTGGGGAATGAATTGCTGATCCAGGAGTGTGCCGTCCACCAGAAAACTTTCGAACCGACCACCCAGCGATAAGAGTCCGGCCCCAATTTTACCCTTCAAAAGGGCGTATTCAGCATGGGTGAATGTAGTATGTTTCCCGAAAATGTCGGCATCAATTTGGGCCCGCTGAACCGTCATACCCGATACCAGCCGCAGCCGACCCCACAGGCGAACATCATACTGGATGTCGCCATAGAATTTTTGTTCATCGGAAGTATCATTATTGGTGCCTGTATTTTTCCAGTGTACATCATAAAGCGCTGTTTTCAAACGCAGGATGGAACGGGAATTGAGAATAATGCTCAAACCGGCATTAGTATTCAATTTGGTGCCTTGCGACTCATCATGGATCGAATTGTCCGGAGCTTCGAACGGATCGGCGGGACTTTTCCATTGTGATTCCAGGCCTCCGTTATCGGCCAGGAAATTGGCATACACGGAACCGCTGAAACGATTTCCGAAATTCAATTTCAGTTTACCCGTCAAATTGACACTTCGTTTCCAGCCCAGTTCCGTATACCCGTCATCCCGAATAGATTGAAACCGGATCCACATTCCGTGGGATCCCAACGGCCGGGCGTGGGAAATATCAAGTACATTATAAAATCCCGGTTGCTCCCGCCATTGCCATTGTCGGAACCGGGGTGTACTATAAATGCCTTTCTTCAGCGCAATCCGGGTTTCCGGCTTCAGAGGTGCCGTTCGTGTCAGGATATTTACGACGCCGCCCATGGCGCCGGAACCATACAGGGCCGAACCGCCGGATTTGACAATTTCCACCTGCTTAATCTCAGATGTGGGAACAATGCTCCAGGTAATGTTGCCGGCGGCACTGCCCATGAGCGGAATGCCGTCCAGTAACAATAGAGACCGGCTGCCGGCTCCCAAAGTAAACCCGGAGGCGCCGCGAATATTCAATTGATTTTTCACGATGGCCACACCCGGTTGGAAGATCAATACCTCTTCCAGAGAAGTGGCCAGCTTTTCCTCAATGACACGCGGTTCCAGAATGGAAACCGATAAGGGAGCTTCCATGAGATCCTGCTCCGATCGTCCGGCCGTAACAATAACGCGGGACAAGGCGATGACATCCCGGTCCAGCCCCAATGACAGATAGACTTCCGGGGACTGCTCCGTCAGTTCCACATCCTGATCAAGGGCTTGATAACCGATCATGGTTACAAAGATGGTATGGCGACCCAGGGAAAGACGGGACAGATCAAATTCACCGTTTTCATCCGTGGCGGTACCCTGCAGTGATCCCTTGATAAGAATATTGGCGCCGATCAGCGGTTCTCCGGATTCACCATCCTGCACCACCCCGTAAATCCGTCCCGTTTGCGCCACAAGAAAGGAAACAACAAGCAGGATAACAAAAAAGCGGAGTTTCAAGGATTAATCTCCAGAACAATGTCCGCAACGGTGGTCACAGATTGCTTACCCAACCCCACGCTGCGGATGGTTTCAAATAAATGGGTGGGATCCGGATCAACGAGCGGAATGAGAGGAATGGAATCGGATGCGATAATGGAATCCAGATTGGCCACCAGAAAAGCAGGATCGATAAGAATGCCGACCGGGGCCAACACAAAGGAGCCTGGATATAGCTGGATGAAATAGGACAAGGTATCCTGCGGCGGCTCCAGAACCGAACTGAAATCCACCAGATAGTCAATAGGATTATCTAGATCAATTTCGGTAAAAGCGGCCACCACAACGCCATGGATATTATCAGGCCAATGCCCGGAAATGATTAATCGCCCTGCAACTCCGGTCACCGGTTCCAGGCCAGTGGAAGTATCGCAGGATGCGAACAGGACGATCGCCAGGAAAAGCACCGGAAGCCAACAATACTGTCGCATGCGTATCATTGGAGAAATTAAATCCATTACCAGCCGGTTCACAGAAGGAATTCATGGCATAAAATTTGTTCTCTATTAATAAGTTTTAGGATAAATTCGTGCATCACAGTGAATGAAATTGGAGGTACAATGAAAAAATTCGGGATAGTTCTGGTACTTTGTATTACCGGATTGATGGCCCAGGATTACGTCGGGACTAAGAAATGCAAAATGTGTCATAATAAAACAAAGAGCGGGAAGCAGTATTCGGTTTGGGCTGAAACTAAACATGCCAAGGCCTTTGAAGCACTGAAAACGGAAGAAGCATTGAAATATGCCCAGGAAAGAGGAATCAAAGTTTCACCAACGGAAGCCCCGGAATGTGTAAAATGTCATGTAACCGGCTATGATAAAGGCGGTTATGAAATTAAGGGTGATGATTTCTGGAGCCAGGTAACGGATAAAGGAAAGCCAACCAAAGAAGTGAAATTAATGTCGGCTTTACAGTCCGTGGGCTGCGAAGCCTGCCACGGTCCCGGCTCAAAGTATAAGAAGAAGAAAACTATGAAGGGCATTTTTGACGGCACACTGGCGGCAGCAGATTACGGGTTAACTATCCCGGATGAGAAAACATGCGTAAAATGCCACAATGAAGAAAGCCCCAGTTACAAGCCGTTCAACTTTGATGAATTCGTACAGAAAATCGCTCACAATTTTCCGGAGGGATTTCGTCAGCAATAATTATTGTTCCTTGCTGAATGTGTAATAATCCCCAGTATTTTGTTTTTTACTGGGGATTATTACACAATACACTGTCAAATGCGGAATTTTCACTTCGTTTGACAGCTGATGCTTCTGATTTATTTGTGTAGTGTAAGTATAATCAATGATTAATGGATTGGATATCCTTTTCTTCAAACTGCGTAATAATCCACAATTTTCATTTATTCCGACTGTATTCCCGCTGTAAGTTTTCTACAGTTCCGGGAAAAACAGGTTTTGGCTATCACAGGTGTAAGAATCGAAATCCTCGGGGTGGTGGCATAAAGTTTGCTTTTTCTTCATTGAAAGGAAGGTCGAATGAAAAAATTTATAGTGATAGGATTATTATTCTTGCTGGCGGGGTGCGCCGCCCCTACGACGAAAGTACTGGTAGACTTCGAAAACATTCCCATTTATCCGCCGCCTCCAGCAGAGGCAAAATTACAGTTCCTTCGGGCCATTTCCAGCTCATCCGATATCAAGCAGCCGGGGAAACTGGATCAGTTCCTATTCGGGAGCTCACTCATGGAACTGGAAATCGGTATTGAAAAGCCCTACGGAATTGCAGTAAAACACGGAAAAATCTATATTTGTGATTCCATGTTACCGGGACTGGTCATCATCGATTTGGAAAATAAAGATATGCGGACTTTCAGTCCGGGAGGTCGTGGTGTTCTGCGTAAACCCATCAATGTTGCGGTCGACAATAACGGTGACATTTATGTCACGGATACAGAACGGCAGCAAGTTGTGGTTTATGACAAAGATCTGAAATATAAATATGCCCTGACAAGCGATTCCTGGAAACCGATTGATTTGATATTTTACGGTGACTCACTACTGGTCACCGATTACGATGATCGCGTGGTCGAAGTGTGGTCAAAATCGCGGAAGCAGCCGATCGGTGAATTCCCCCCCCATAATCTTGATCTACCCGATTCCCAGCGTGTGTTTGTGCCCTATTCCATCGCTATCGGAAATAACGGGAATATTTACATCACGGATTTCGGTCAATTTCGCGTGAATGAATTCGACCATCGCGGTCGATATATCAAATCCGTGGGCGGGATTGGACGCAACTTGGGGAAATTCGCCCGGCCCAAGGGAATTGCCGTCGATAAGGACGGTGTACTCTATGTGGTGGACTCGGCTTTCGAGAATGTTCAGATGTTCAATCGTGAAGGGCAGTTGCTCATGTTTTTCGGTGGTCCCTATCAGGGGCCGGGGGATATGTATCTGCCGGCTCAGATTACCATCGACACTACCAGTCTGGACTATTTTTCCGATTATGTATTATCTGGCTACCGACTTACGGAACTGTTGGCAGTGACGAATCAGTACGGGCCTGATAAAATCACGTTTTACGGAAAAATCGAAGTGGACAGCACCCAGATGGATGCCCTTCCCCTGTTGCCCACGCCCACAAAAAAGGAATCCACAGAAAACGGTGAGAATGAGTGAAATCTCTGCTGATGATCCTTACACTTGGCATCCTGTCACTGCCCACCAGCTGTGATGAGGAAACGAGGTACCAGGTGTTATCCTTTTTTTTCGATGGTGTTCCGCCCCCCGGAAGTCAGGAACAGATGGTGACCGTTGTAGATTCCACCCGGGATTCCACGGCAACGCAACCCCAGGCCCGCCAACCACGGGTGCCGCAGACCACCTGGTATTTACATAAGCCGTATAAAGAAAAACGCTGCAATGATTGCCATGAATCAGGGTTTGGCAACAAACTGGTGGAAAACAGGGTGGATATCCTCTGTAAAACCTGCCATGAGAAATTTAATGAGCGTCGCCTTTACACCCATGGTCCGGTGGCTGTGGGACAATGCATGATTTGTCATAACCCGCACCGGACCACCAACGAACATTTGTTAATCCGGGCCGGCCAGGAGCTATGTACCTTTTGCCACGAAGCCATTGACAGGGAAACGATTCCCGAACATCAGCTCACAGCGGAGCAAAAATGCGAATCCTGTCATTCACCTCATTTTTCCAATATCAGCAAACAGTATTTACGGACCAATGTTTCAGAGGATTCATGAACCGGTTACGACTCGTCATGCTGTGCTGGATTCTGGTGACGGTGGTGCCGGGACAAATGATGCAACGGAGATTATTTTCCTTTTCCGTGAAAGGTTACGAAGTGCATTTTTCATCTGACCTTCAGAACAAGGACCGTCAGATCGCCGACGCTTCCTTTAATGGAAAATCCTCCCTGAACACATTTTTCGAATCGATCGGGGTAAACGGCACCGGAAGCATTTATCACCCCAACCTCATGTTTTACAGTCTGAACACAGGTCTAGGGGTGAACCAGAATGTTTACGCCCAGGCTTTTTCCGAGCAGGAGAAAACCAGAAGTCAGAATGTTTTCAATGATATTGCCTTTCAGAGTATCTGGCTGGGGAGTAAACCGTTGAATTTTGCCATGGGATATAATCAGAAGTACAGTAAACTGAATAGTAATTTTTTTGACAATTCCATCAATCGCTCCCGGCGCTGGTACACGCGGGGAAGCTGGCGGACACCGTCTTTTTGTCTCAATATGGAAACAGGTAGGAGTCGACGAGCCGAAGCATACGGTAACCGTTCTATCATCCACGCAGAACGCACTTCTGGATTACGGGGAGCTTGGGGTACAATGCAATCGATCAATGGTTCAGCCAACCTGAATTTCAGCCGTGTTATCCGGGAAGAAAAGGGATTGTACCGTACCGACGTGCGTAATATGACCCTCCAGTCCAGCAATTCCCTGCCTTTACACAACAAGGGAAAATCGGAGCTCTATTCTTCTCTGTTTGTCAACCAGATATTGAGTAAGGAGGATCTTCAAACCGTCAATATCACCAATTCGGCCAATTATGAATGGTCCCATACTCTGAACTCCACGGCCGGATATTTATTTCGCTACAGTGATACGAACGGCCGGGTCAATCGCAGTCATACCGCGAATACGGCCCTGAACCACCAGCTATACGCCAGCCTTACAACGCTTCTGTCTCTCCGGCAGGATTATTATATCGAACACGATTACCAACAGCGTACGACGGACTTTACCGGTGATTGGCAATACACGAAGAAGCTACCGGTGGGTCGCCTGAATATGAATTATGCCTATCTTCCTCATTGGGAAAATATTAACAGTGAGGACCCGCTGAAACGATGGGTGGAAGATGTTCTGAATTTTGACATTTTCGACCAAATTATTCTCCGCCAGGAAAACATACTTCCCGCCACCATTGAAGTCTTCAATGCCGAAGGAACATTTCAATACCAGGCCGACCTGGATTATTCCGTCCTGGTGTTTGACAACCGGGTGGAATTAATAAAAACACCCACCACTTCCATTCCCGATAGTCAGGCCGTCCTGATCCGTTACCAATGGCAGGGAAGAAAAAACGAAGTGTCGGGTTCCGTGGGGAAACAATTTGGTGTCAGCTACGATTATCAGACTTTCTGGGGACTGAATTTCGGGATGCGGCAAAGTACGATGGAATATCCCAAATCGGATTGGACAACACTTACGGTGGAGGATAACCGACGCGACCGCAGTTATTTTATCACTGTGGATTATCCGCCTGTTAAGCTGACCAGCGAATACACCAGTTCCAATTCTTCCATTACGCCCTACGAACGTCTGGATACCGGCTTCAATACGATCCTGGGTTCATTCCTGACCCAGTACATCATGCTGAATCTGCAATATGGTTCAGAATTCCTACCACTAAAAGATGATCGCCAGATGAATACGTTCATTATGCTGGAAGCCTTCCGCCGTCTTTCGCGCGCGATAAAAATCAAAGTGGGATTCAGCCAAAAAGAGGTAGATGGTAAATATAACCAGATTTTCGAAAAACGCTATCATGCCATCCTGAAATACCAGAACCGCCGCTTTGACCTGACCGTCTCCTACGAAAACTTCCTGTCCCGGGTTTTTAAAGAAACAGAAATGGATCAACAATGGAAAATACAACTCGATTTCAGATCCTGACCTTCCTGCTTTTGTTTCCCCTGCTGGGACAATCGCCGGATTGGGTATGGCCCGACCCGCCCGAAGATCCCAAGGTCCGCTGGGTGGGATCAATCGCGGATATTTCCGGTTACCGCAAGGATTCGGGAGTGAAAACCTGGCTGGCCCGTCTCTTGAGCGGCGAACAAAAACCATTTTTCATGCAACCGATGGGTCTGGCCGTGGAAAACGGCTTGATTGCCGTAGCCGATCCTGGGAAAAAGGGCGTTTTCATCTTGAACCCAGAGTCACGAAAATATCGGTTCATCGGCCCGGATGACGTGGAGAAAAAAGCGTTATTCGTCCCCATTGATGTGACTTGGACCGATGATGGTTTGGCGGTTACGTCCACGGCCGGACCCGGTATCTGGGAATTCAGAAAGGATGGAACATTTCGGCGTTATCTTGTTCCTCAGGCGGACATCGGCCGATTGACCGGTATTCGCTACCATGACGGACACTATTATGTTGTTGACACCGAACGGCACGGTGTCCTGGTTTTGGACCGGGACGGGCGCTATTTGCGGACGCTGGGTAAACACGGGGCTGAGACCGGTTATTTGAATTATCCCACCTTTTTAACCGTGACACCGGATGGTACCATATATGTTTCCGATACGATGAATTTCAGGGTCGTGAGTTTCCGTCCCGACGGGTCCTTTCGCGCTGCATTCGGGGAGCGCGGCCTGGCCGCCGGTCAATTGAATCGTCCCAAGGGAGTGGGTGTGGATATTGCCGGCCGTGTCTATACCATCGATACCAGTTTCGATAATTTTCAGATTTTCAATCAAAACGGATCCTGTCTCCTGGTTGTGAGCAACTCCGGTCACAAAACAGGTGAATTATTGTCGCCCACTGACTTGGAAATCGACGGGGACATGATTTATGTGACCGATACCATGAATAAACGGATTCAGATATTTGAGATGCTCTATGAATAAACCCATCATTGGCATAACATTATTACTGGTCTGCGCCTATGGTTTGTCAGCCCAGAGTTCTATCATAAATACAAAGCATAATTTATCCATATCCGGAACGGGAGAACTTAAATCCACAGAAGAAAATGAAGTCTGTATCTTCTGCCATGCCACCCATGGCGGAGCTACCGACGCTCCGCTATGGAATCGTTCGGCCTCCAATGTAACGTATACCCTGTACGGCAGTCCATCCCTCCAAACCAATACTATGCAACCGGGACAGTCCTCACGACTCTGCCTGAGCTGTCACGACGGAACGGTCGCGCTCGGTTTGGTACTGACACGACCTGATCCCATAGCATTTCCCGTCGGGATGGATAAGATTCCCACTTCCTATCGTACCAACCTTTCTGAAAACCTGAGTGATGATCATCCCCTGAATCTGGATAGTCATCCGGTCGGTTATAATTGCAATGGATGTCACGATATGCATACCGACGAAAGCAATCCCCTGGAATGCTCTTCCTGTCATGATCCCCATGATAATTCTGCCGGCGATTTTTTGGTGGAAAACCCGGTGGGCGGGGCCATATGTGCCCGTTGTCATAATGTATCCACCTGGTCCAGCGGAGCCCACTTCACGTCCACGGCCACCTGGAACGGACAGTCTCCCGATCCCTGGCCCAATACCGATTGGACGACGGTAAATGAAAATTCCTGTAATAATTGTCACACCCCCCATGGGGGAAATGGCGCTTACTGGTTGCTGAAAGCCAGCGCCGAAGAAGATAATTGTCTGATCTGTCATAACGGAAATGTGGCCCAGGCGGATATTCAATCCTCCCTGGTCAAATCGTCGACTCACCCGGTGGAAGATTATACCATGATTCATTCACCAAACGAGGATCTGAACCAGATGTCCACACACGTGGAGTGTACCGATTGTCACAGTCCCCACACAGCCACAACCGGCAACGCCACCGCGCCCTACGCGTCCGGCGCTCTGAGTGGGGCCTCGGGGGTAGATAAAAGCGGTAGTGCCGTCAATGCCGTGGCCTATGAATATGAAGTTTGTCTGAAATGTCATGAAAACGCACTGGGGAATAATGTTTATGTACCACGCCTGGATAGCCAGACTAATCTTCGTCTGGAATTTTCCGAATCCAATCCTTCCTATCATCCTGTTTTTGGAATTGGTCGGAATAACAATGTACCCAGTTTGATTACACCCTGGAATGAGAATTCCATCATGTATTGTACTGACTGTCATAATAATAATGGTGTTGTTAATGGACAGTCACCCAACGGGCCACACGGATCAAATTATACTCCGATCCTGGAACGGCAGCAGATTTTTTCCGATTATAATTCAGAATCATCCAGTATTTATGCCTTGTGCTATAAGTGTCACGATCGGGCCTCCATCCTGAATGATGAATCGCGTTTTAAACATAAGGAGCATGTGGAAAAGAAAAAGGCGGCCTGTACCACTTGCCACGATCCCCATGGATCGTACAATAATACCCATTTAATCAATTTCAATACCGATTATGTGACCCCCAATTCACAAGGTTCCTTGTATTGGGAGGATTTAGGAAATAACCATGGAAAATGTTATTTACGCTGCCATGGGGAAGATCATAAACCGGAGGACTATTAATGAAACCCATATTATATATCAGCCTGACATTTGTCTTGGTGGTTCCCGCCGGAGCACAGGATTGTACGGCTGCCGGTTGTCACGCCGACCAGGTGGAAATGGAATACCTCCATGTCCCGGTGGAAGATGACGACTGCGGTGCCTGCCACGATCAGGTGAAAAAACGACATCCGGACGGGCGGGGGAACGAATTCGAACTGGTGGAAGAATCCATTTTGGATTTATGTACCGGCTGTCATGATGTTACTGAAGAATATTCCGAACTGCATCAACCGGTGGAAGACGGTGAATGCACAACCTGCCACAATCCCCACCAGAGCAATTTCTCCAATTTGCTGCGCGGTGAAACAACGGCCGACGTGTGCAATGATTGTCATGAAGTGGGTCAGGAAGAACATGAATACACCCATGGGCCGGTGGCCGTCGGCGCCTGTGATGTCTGCCATTCCGGACATGACAATACCAAGGGATACCTGTTGCGCTATGATGAAGTGAACAGCACCTGCTATGAATGTCATGAAACCAAGAAAGAGGAAATCACCAATTTCGCGTTTCAGCACGACCCGGTGGAAGAATCGTGTTCCAACTGTCACAGTCCCCATTCATCGGAAGCGAAATTTCAGTTGATTGATCCGGCGCCGGACCTATGTTTCGGTTGTCATGATGAAATCCAAGAAGGCATAGAAGGCGATACAACGGTGCATAAAGCCGTGGAAAAGGATAAGACCTGCATGAATTGTCATAATCCTCACGGTTCCTCAGTAAATAAAAATCTGAAATCGGAAAGTTTCGATCTCTGTCTTAGTTGCCATAATAAAAATCCCGATCGGAAAAAAGGCGGCCTGGCCAATATGAAGCGTTTGCTGGATAGGAACGAAGACTGGCACGGCCCCATTCGCGACAAGGATTGTACCGGCTGTCATCAGCCCCACAGTTCCGCCAATTTCCGTTTGTTGAAGCACCGTTATCCGGCATCTTTTTATGAACGATTCGATGTGGAAAACTATGCCCTTTGTTATCAGTGCCATCCGGCGGAAAATGTCTTTGATCAAAACACAGCGGTGCTTACCAATTTCCGCGATGGTGACCGAAATCTCCATTACCTTCACATAAACCGTGAAAAAGGACGGACCTGTCGCGCCTGCCATGAAACACACGCTTCCCAGAAACCCTACCATATCCGGGAAGGAGTGCCATTCGGGAAATGGCTACTTCCCATCAACTTTACACCGAGTGATAAAGGGGGCAGTTGTGCGCCTGGCTGTCATTCGGAAAAAACCTACCGGCGCGACCGGCAAAGTAATTAAAAATGTCCTATACCCCCGCTCACCATGCGCTGCCGTTTCTGGTCGGCCTCCTGCTGATCAGCCTGACGCTGGGAGGCTGGGTATCGGAACCGGGACAGGCGGCCGGACGCATCTGGCATATCGGCGATACCCTGTCTGATTCGTTGCTGGTGAAACCGGTCTGGGCTGATGACCCGGCCCTATCCCCCCGGACGACGATTCTATTGCTGTTTACCCGTAGTGATCAGCACTATTCGGAACGGATTTTTACTGAACTCGACCGCTTTCTGGCACCCGTTCCCCGGGATACAATTCTGCCGGTTCATCTTCATCGCGGCACGCCGTTCACCGAAAATGAAGTCGACTGGATTTCCGTGCCAGACCCGCATTTCGATCATTATTCCCAGTTCGGCTTGAAGGTCTATCCCACGGTCATGCTGGTGTCCTCCACAGGAGTATTGCTGGCCTATTTCCCGGGATTCAATCAGGGTTTCATCCGGCATTTGAATGATTTTCTCAGCGCTGAATATGTCACCCTCTTTCATCGCCCGGATACGACGGTTGTTTCCCGCCAAGACAAACGACAGAAACGGCGTGAATCTTTGGCAATGGAACTCTACTTGCGTGGTAAACACCAACTGGCATTGATAGAAATCAGTAAACTGGATACATTGACGGTGGAGGACCGAATTCTGCTGGGCTATGCCCTCATACAGAACGGGCAGGATGACTCCGCCCGCACGGTGTTTTCAGGGTTGGCTGCGATTGATTCCTCCAATTTTGTATTGATGGGGTTAGGGATTTTGGCCTATGAATCCGGGGATTATGTTACTGCCAGGGATTATTTTACGGCCGTAACCACCATGAAGGACATGTACCGGGTTCATTTCTGGCGGGGACTGGTTTATGAAAAACTGGGAGACGTGGAACAGGCCAAATCGGAATTCAAGAAAAGTGCCCGGCAAATCAGACGCCGGATTAAAACAACGTTTTTACCCTGAAAGGACGAAAGATGATTTCCTTCATACGCGGGCTGCGTTGGCGAACCAAAATGATTATTCTTCTTATGACCGGCATGGTGGTCCTGGGGGCTGCCATGATTTTTGCCATTGATGAATACCGGAAGAAAATTTTCCACCAGTATATCGTCATTCTCATCAAACCACTGGAATCATTGGTCAATAATCAAATTGTCCACAATATGAAATACCATAAACCGGATCATTTCCAATTATTGCTCGATGAAATGGAAATGAACAGTAATGTTCAGTGGGTGAATGTGCTGAATAATGAATTTGTAGTTGCTTTTGCAACCGATACCACCCTCATCGGGGACACGTTGGCCATTCCCAGGGAAATACTGGACATCAACAATAATCGTGACAGTCTCTATGTCTATACCGATGACAATGATCCGCCGGTACTGCGCATGATTACGGGAATTCACAATCGGCCGGCCTGTTACGAATGCCACGATGATACCCAAAGCCACCGCGGATTCATCGAAATCGGCGTGGAAAGCAATGCCGAAGAACAAGCCTATCAAATGATGCTCACGTTTGATTTTATCAGTTTCATCATCATCATCGGCTTCGTCACCTTCAGTATCGGCATCATGCATCAGAATTTCTTCCAGCGTCCCTATGATAAGATCCAGCGGCAGGTAGAGAAAATCAAGAGCGGTGATTTCTCCAAGCGCATTACCGTGAAAACACCCGGTGAACTCCAGGCTCTGGCCAATAATATCAATGCCATGGCCGCTGAACTGGATGCCAAGAAAAAGGAAATCGAACGCCTGCACCAGATCCAGATGGACCGGGCCGGGCAACTGGCCAGCATCGGCGAACTGGCTGCCAGCGTGGCCCATGAAATCCGCAATCCCATTTCTGGAATCCGCAATGCCCTGATCATCATGAATGGCGATGACAAAGGAAAAGACAATCCCATCCTGGAAGAAATCTTTTCCCAGATTGATCGCGTCCTGAAAACCGTCCAGGATCTACTAGATTTCAGCAGACCGCTGAAATTGAAAATGGAACCGGTAAGCTTGAAGGAAACTGTGAACGAAGTCCTGAGCCTGCACCGGGAAAAGATTAAATCGGATCATATTGAAATTATCGAACATCGTTTTCCCCATGGCGTGGAGATCAAGGGAGACAAGGAAGCCCTGAAACAGGTGATTACCAATATTCTCCTGAATGCCCACCAAGCTACCCTGGGAACGGAAAATGCAACCATTGAAATTTCCGTGGAAACACCACGACCCGAACTGGTGCGGTTATGCATTAAAAATACCGGCAGTTTCATTCCGGCTGACCGACGGAAATCCATCTTCAAACCATTTTTCACAACCAAGCATAAAGGCAGTGGGCTGGGATTGTCGCTGTCCAAATCAATACTGGAGCAGCATGGCGGGAAAATCCTGGTGGATTGCAATGAAAGTTTTCCCTGGACCAAATTTATTATTGAACTGCCGGTTGTCTGAACCGGAGAGGAGGCCTCATGACATTACGTGCCCTGATTATTGAAGATGAAAAACTGGTCGCATGGTCTTTGAGTGAACAGTTGAAAAAGATGAACATTGAAACTACCATTACTGAATTCGGACGGGACGGTGTCCAGAAAATAAAATCCGACCCGCCTGATATTCTGTTCGTGGATTTTCGCCTGCCCGATATTTCCGGAATCGAAATTCTGCGGGAAATCCACCCACTTTCATCCTCCATCATTATTTTCTTTATGACCGCCTACGGTACGGATGCTGTCAGCGTAGAAGCACTGAAGCTGGGGGCCTATGAATATCTGAACAAACCCATCAATCTGGAAGAAGTGTCGCTCATGGTGGAACGGGCGATTGAACAACAAGACAAGATAAAGAAAATGGATCGGATTGAAGAAGAGGAAGAAAAGCGGTACCAGATGGGGAATTACATCAGCCAGTCCCGGGCCATGACCCCCATCATGGAAACCGTCCAGAAAATTGTCGGAACGGATACGGGAACCATCCTCATGCTGGGAGAAACGGGAACAGGGAAGGATACCCTGGCCCGCATCATTCATGAACACAGCCCCCGGAAGGATAAACCGTTTATTACTGTAAACTGTGCTTCTCTATCGGAACATTTACTGGAAAGCGAATTGTTCGGCCATGAGAAAGGAGCCTTTACCGATGCCAAGTCGCAGAAGACCGGTCAGGTGGAACTGGCCCACCGGGGTACGGTATATCTTGATGAAATCGGAGAAATTCCCATCAGTTTTCAGGCCAAGCTCCTGCGTTTTCTGGAAACCAAGTCCTTCTACCGGGTCGGCGGAACCCGGGAGATAAAAGTGAATGTGCGGATCATCGCATCCACCAACCGGGACCTGCGCCAGGAAATGGAAGACGGCATGTTCCGGGAAGATCTCTATTTCCGGCTCAATGTCATATCCATGACTCTGCCCCCGTTACGGGAACGGAAGGAGGATATTCCTCTGCTTATCGAAAAGCTGACGGAACAGTTCAATGTGGAATTGAAAATGCGCGTGAAGGGGTTTTCCAAATCGGCCCTGGATATCATGTGTGCCTATGACTGGCCCGGGAATGTGCGGGAATTGAAAAATACCATGGAGCGGATTTTTCTGCTGGAACGCCCCACCAAGGTGGAACCGTGGCATATACCGCCCCACATCCAGAATGCCGTAACCGGCGTCAAGGCCGAAACCCCCGACGGGGTCTTTTCCCTGGACGCCTACCTGGAAGGGAAAACCTGGTCTGATATTGAAAAGGATGTTATCCAATGGAGCCTGAATCAGGAACAGGGCAACCAGTCCCGGGCCGCACAACGCCTGAAGATTTCCCGCGACCAGATGCGCTATAAATTGAAAAAACACGGCCTGCTGTAA
>JBHHUC010000103.1:0-4387 GCA_046861395.1 Fidelibacterota bacterium | reverse complement strand
ATTTTATCTGTAACCAAGCAACGATATTTGCATCTAAGCGAGCGGTTAAAACAGTCCAACTTAAAGGAGAGACAAATTGGCGACTTCAGACAAAAAAAGCAGTAAAATTTCCAATGGCAGCATCAGCATGTATTTGGCCGAAATCGGCAAATTCAATCCCCTGGACCCCGATAAAGAAGTTGAGTTGGCACTACGCATCCAGGAAGGCGATGAACAAGCCATGAATGAGCTGGTTGAAGCCAACCTGCGCTTCGTGGTCTCTGTGGCCAAGAAGTACCAGGGAAATGGATTATCACTGGCTGATATCATAAACGAAGGAAATCTGGGACTCATCAAGGCGGCCAAGCGTTTTGACCCGTCCCGTGGATTCAAATTCATTTCATACGCTGTCTGGTGGATTCGTCAATCAATCCTGCAGGCCCTGGCTGAACAGGGACGGTTAATCCGGTTGCCGCTGAACCGGGTAGGTACCATTACCAAGATCACCAAAGTTGCGGAAAAACTCGAAGCAGAAATCGAACGTCCTCCAAAAGTTGATGAAATCAGTCACCAGTTGAATATTTCCAGTGAAGAAGTTTTTAACGCCTTTCAATATTCACGCCGTCACAGTTCCTTGGACACGCCTTTTACCGAAGGGGAGAAAAACTCTCTGCTGGATGTGGTGGAAGATGATATGGCGCCCATGCCTGATACCGAAGTTATGCGGAAATCCATGATGGAAGATGTATTAAAAGCTTTAAGTACATTGCCCGAACGCGAATGCGCTGTCCTTGAAATGTATTTTGGGATCAATCGGGACCGAGCCCATACCTTAAATGAAATCGGTGAAGAGTTCAATCTCACCCGGGAGCGCGTCCGTCAGATCAAGGAAAAGGCTATCCGTCGCTTACAGCATAAATCACGGAGCGAAACGCTACGCATGTATCTGGGGTAATCTCCCACTTTATCAGGATAAAGGCAGAATCACATTTCTGCCTTTTTTTTTGGAAATTAAAGTGGAGAAGAAGAAGCCCACAGCCGTAAACTTTTCCTCGTAATCTCGAATCCATTACCATAAATAAGATGATATGAAAGAATACAATTTCAAGGACATTGAAACCAAATGGCAGGCGTATTGGGACCGGAACCATACTTTTCGCGCTATTGATTTATCGGAAAAACCGAAATATTATTGTTTGGTGGAATTCCCGTATCCGTCCGGAGACGGTTTGCACGTTGGGCATCCTCGATCCTATACGGCCCTGGACATTCTTGCGCGTAAGAAAAGGATGGAAGGGTATAATGTTTTATTTCCCATGGGATTTGACAGTTTCGGTCTGCCTTCGGAAAATTATGCGATAAAAACTGGGATTCATCCCAGTATTACCACTAAAGACAATATTGAGCGTTTTACAACTCAATTGAAATCGCTGGGATTTTCTTTTGATTGGTCACGCACTTTTTCCACCACCGATCCTGAATATTATAAATGGACACAATGGATATTCATACAACTGTTTAATCATGGTCTGGCCTATAAGGATCGAATGCCGATAAACTGGTGTCTGAGCTGTAAAACCGGATTGGCCAACGAGGAAGTTGTCGATGGGAAATGCGAACGGTGTGGCGGTGAGGTTGAAAAAAGACAAATTTCACAATGGATGCTAAAAATTACCGAATATGCTGATCGTCTGGTATCAGATTTGGATACAGTGAATTATCTGGATAAGATCAAGCGACAGCAGATCAATTGGGTAGGACGATCGGAAGGCGCCGAAGTGACTTTTCGTGTGGATGGTCATGCCGATGATGAAATTACGGTTTACACCACTCGCCCCGATACCTTGTTCGGTGCGACCTTTATGGTTCTGTCACCGGAGCATCCTCTGGTGGATAAGATTACAACCCAGGACCGGGAAGATGAAGTCCGGCAATACCGTCGCGAATCACTGCGGAAGAGTGATTTGGAAAGAACGGAACTGAATACTGAAAAAACAGGTGTTTTTACGGGAGCTTGGGCCGTCAACCCCGTCAACCAGAAATCGATTCCGATCTGGATTGCGGATTACGTATTGATGACCTATGGTACAGGCGGCATTATGGCCGTCCCGGCTCACGATTCCCGCGATTTCGAATTTGCCAGAAAATATGGCTTAAATATTACCTGCGTCATTGATCCCGATCCGATTATCGCCGAGCAGGAAGGGATATCTGTTCAAGCAGTGCATGCCGGTGAAGCCTGCTGGACAATGGCGGGTAAAGCAATGAATTCCGCAAATGTCAATGGTTTGAATATAAATGGTTTGCCCGTATCAGAGGCAATTGAGCAAACCACCCAGTGGCTGGAATCACATGGAATAGGGAAGAAGGCTATCAATTTCAAATTACGCGATTGGGTGTTTTCTCGGCAACGGTACTGGGGCGAGCCGATTCCCATGATTCATTGTGAATCGTGCGGCTGGATCCCAGTTCCGGAAGAAGATTTGCCTGTATTATTACCGGAAGTTGATCGATTTGAGCCCAGTGATACAGGCCAATCACCGTTGGCCTTATTTGATAACTGGGTGGAAGTTCCCTGTCCCCATTGCAATAAGCCTTCCCGACGTGAAACAGATACCATGCCGAATTGGGCCGGCTCTTCCTGGTATTTCCTGCGCTATATTGACCCCCATAATGATCAGGAACTGGCGGCCGCTGATTTATTGCGGTACTGGATGCCGGTTGACTGGTATAATGGTGGGATGGAACATACAACATTACATTTATTGTATTCCCGGTTCTGGAATAAATTTCTTTTTGATATTGGCATTTCCCCGACCAGCGAACCGTATAGAAAACGCACTTCGCACGGAATGGTCCTGGGAGAAGGTGGCGAAAAAATGTCAAAGTCACGCGGAAATGTTATCAACCCCGATGATGTTGTGGCGAAGCATGGTGCCGATGTATTTCGTCTATATGAAATGTTTATCGGACCTTTTGACCAAGCTGCATCCTGGGATACAAAAGGTATTGCCGGGATGGATCGATTTGTGAAGAAATTCTGGCGCTTTATCCTGAGGGCCACAGTTTCAGAAAAGCCATTAACACAGGAAGCATCATATATTTATAACTATACCATAAAAAAGGTCACACAGGACATTGAAACGCTCAATATGAACACCGCCATCAGTCAATTGATGATCTGCACCAATGCCTTGTCGGCCCTGTGCGAAATTCCAAAGACAGTTCTGGAAAGCATGATTCAACTGGTTTCACCGTTTGCACCGCACATGGCTGAAGAACTGTGGGAAATCATCGGGCATGATCAATCCATTACATATGCCAGTTGGCCCATTTGCGATGAAAGTCAACTGCGGCAAGCTACCATTCAGATCGCAGTACAGATCAATGGCAAGGTACGCGCTCAAATTGCCATCAATTCCAATGATAAAAAAGATGCGATCATTACGCAGGTAAAGAAAGATGACAGGGTACAGAAATACATAAGTGGCAAATCTATTCTGAAGGAAATATATGTTCCCGGAAAACTGGTGAGCTTGGTCGTTAAATAGAATTTATCATATTATACATAATATATATTATACGTTATTCCACATATTTCTCTCTGAATGCTTCCATCTTCTCTTTTGTGCCCAAAACCAATATGGTCTGATCATGCATGATTACATGATGTGGGTCGGGATTAATTATCGTCTCCTGGCCAGTTTCTTTTACCCCTACAATCATTAAACTGCTTTCTTCGCGTAAGTGACTATCCTTGATCATTAATCCCACCAGGTCGGGCAAATCATCAACGTTAAATTCATCAATCACAAGATCAACTTCCCTATCCTGCAGTGAGATGGAAAAGGTGTCCTGAATGGCCGGCTGTGTTAATAATTCCGCCATTTTATGCCCTCCTGCTACGTAAGGATTGATGACTTTATTGGCCCCCGCTCGTTTCATTTTACTTTGTGTTTCAAAGTTCCTGCAGCGGCTGAGTATATAGGCATCAGGGTTGATAATCCGGGCTGTCATTGTAACAAAAAGGTTATCCTGATCGGTTTCAAGGGTGACCACGATTCCGCGGGCTTTATGGGCATAGGCTGACATGAGAATCTCCTCTCGGGTTGCATCACCCTGGATATATTTATACTTCAGATCCTGAATCGTATCAATCTTTTCCTCATTGGATTCCACAACAATAAATGGTAGGTTTTTCTCATGGAGTTCCTGGGCGATTATAGCGCCCATACGACCGAAACCACAGAGAATGTAATGGTCGTGCATATTCTTTATTCTATTAAACATGAGTCTTCTCCTATAGCGATTGAATTCTAAAAGGCTTGTACCCACTTTGGCAACGATTGCCGCAAAGCCGGAAACACCGAATAAAATAACCAGAATGGTCCACAGCCGTCCTGCATCG
>JBHHUC010000041.1:0-18001 GCA_046861395.1 Fidelibacterota bacterium | reverse complement strand
CATCATAGGTCGTGCTGTTGGGGATTTCGATGCGGACCCGGATACTGTCGCGCTGCGTGGGATTCAGTTCCAGAATGCCCGCAGTTGTAACCGGTGTCCAGAGGAAGGAATCAACATTGGCAATTTCAGTGGCGATCACGGACCAATCGGCGGCCACGGAAGGTGAAATACTGGCACCGGCCCCATAGTACAGATTGACCTGGTTAACCGTCCCGTAGGTTTTCCATTTGATTACATAGTCCCGGTTCATAAAGAGAGTTTCACCACCGTTGGGATACTGGATCACCAATTCATCGGGTGGAGCCTCAAATACACCGGTATTGCTGACGCGAAACACAATATTGGCCGAAATGCTGATATAATCGTCAAAGGACAGAAATACGGACTGACCGTTGGTGCCGTTCAACTGGAACCGCGGTACGATATAATGCGAACCCGGATCGGTCATTAATCGAATGCGGTTGGTATCGACAACACTGGAATATGAAATGGTACCGGGTTGTGCCACGGCACCGGGATGTCCCGTGGTAGCCGTATCGGCATAAATCTCCAGGGGATCGGGTAAAATGATCTTGGCCAATGTATCGACATAGGAAATAACCGTATCCACAGCGCTGCCGGAAGATTTCACAAGGTAGACCAGCCCATCCACACAACCGGTATAATCATCGAGGATATTGAATATATAGACATTCCCCAGGGACGGATCCAGTGAATCGCAGGTGCGGATAATGTAGAGGCTGTCGGTTGGCGACCAACCCTGGGTCGCCACCATGGTATCACGAAATGCCGACAGACTCTGGGCAGTGGTATCCAGGGGAAAGTAAAACTGGTTGGACTGAAGAATCGCTATTTCTCCGCCCACGGGAACATGATTAATGACATTCGTATTCAGATCGGCACGAATGAGAGAATTCCGGATCATATTGCGATTCTCGTGGGACATTTCGGCCAGCGGGGTCTGCGTCTGCGGAATGAAAGTCATAGGGTCCATGCGTACTTCGAAGGGTGCAATCAGGCGGTAACTCCCTCCAATACTGGCTCCCACAACAATATTGCCGCGACCGTCAATGGTGGCTGCCGCATCAACATTGATTGACGCCGGGTTGGAGGACAGTAAATCCACGATCGTCGTTTCACCCGGTCCCGGAGGAACGGTAATACTGTCCGTCCAGGTCGTGTCGGAGGGTGACGCATAAATCAGGGATGTAGTGCCTTGTTTCCAAAGACGAATTATGGTTTTTACCGTATCGGTCGATACCGTAGGACTCCCCACATTGCCCACCACGGTAACACGTGATGTATCACCTAACTCACTTATGCCAACAATCGCAATATCAAGATTTACCGGTAATTGAATTTGATTCAGCATTTCGAATTCGATCCGGACATCCGTGAACGCCATCCCGGTAAATCCTTGCGGGAGACCGGTCATTTCCTGGGATGAGGGCGGAAAACTTTGAATCAGTTTGGCCTGCAGCGAATCAAAATGAAATTCCGTTACCTGGATACGAATATCGAAGGAACCCATGTCACTGCCATCGAGGGGAATGACGGTCTGCTGTTCCTGGAGCACCACACGCATATCAATATTCAGGGTCGTCAATGCGCTGTCCGGCGAATCGGGATTGGCAAAAACATAGCCGTCCAGCTTCCAGTCCTTTGATATGGCCGGAATCGAATTTGATAGCGTAGTGTCAATCTTGACCGAATCGGAACCGGCCGGGGGCAGAAAATTTCGAAAATGGAGATAAAAGTCGATGGCAAAGGGAAAGGTGCTTTTCAGGTTGGAGACTGAAATTTCATTGATTCCGAATCCTGTATTTGAGGAAAAGGCCCCGGAATACAATTCAATGTCCGAGGGAAAATCCACACTGGGCATTTCCGGCGCAATATCGGTCCGGGCCGTCGTCACCACGGCGCCGTCAATTCCACCGATTCGGATTCGGATGGCAATATTAACCTGAACCGAATCTCCGGCGTTAATCGTGATAGTATCGGCAGTTGTAATTTGCTGCAAGTCGAAACCGAATTGCATGCGCAGTCCCGTTCCCAGAGAGTCCCGGCTCAGTGATGTAGATTGACTGAACAAACTGTCCTTGGGCAATGTTGTCCTGGTATGATTGGCCAGGGTATCCATCGGAACGGCCGTATCAGTCATGAGGCGGAATTGAATATTTTCCACATCAGATGGTAATCCGTTATTCAATAGATCCGTTTGATAGAGACTGGTATTCCCATTACCGTCTTCAACGATGATAAATTTATCCACAGAAGTTATGAAGTCCGGTAAGAGGGCCGGATCAATCTGGGGGATGTTGATATCCAACTGGATCAGAGTATCGAAATTGGCGGCAATGGTATTCCAGGTGGAAGCAAGGATTCGGTGGTTTGTGGCAGCGGGAACCTGAAATTGCGTTAAAGTATCAATATCGACAAATCCCAGCGGAGCCATGGGAATCACAATATTTATAGTAGTATCAAGGACAAAATCAACCGAAACCCCCGGCACGGCAGGCTGTGACGGTTGTATGTCCTGGTTAATGGGTACCTGAAGATAGGACGGATCGATGGATGTGTCAGGCAAATCCCCCTCAAACATGATCTGAAAGCCCTGGGAATCAGGTGTGGTTGAAATAAAATCACTATTCGCCATATCGGACAAGGGGTAGGATGCGCTGGTAATGGGGATTTTCAAATCCATGAACCAGGTAGGCATTTCAAAATTGGCCGGACTTTGGAAATCACATGAGACGACAATGAATGTAATCAGCATTGTCCATGCCACCGGCAGATATGGTTTTCGGCTATTCTGGCTCATTAACGTCTTTTACCTTGGATTATCGGTTCATACGAACGTGACAATTTTCATTGATTTTACGCAATAATGCCAGATTTTTTTCACAGAAGATAAAGTTGCAAAATGTGATATAAATTGGATGAAAATTATGGGCGCCTTCGTTTCATCGGCTTTCCCTGATTCCCATTCCAAATTCTTTCTAAATGCTATTAATTAATTCAGGTAAACCGTGCATAAGAATATTTCAACCCTCCTGCTAGGTCGAATTGTTCGGTGGCAGGAATTTCAAGGGTGGAAACATTCGGCTAATGTCCTCAGAAGGAATCACAGTAGCGTCTGTCTGTCACTTGTCAAAGATTGCAGGGATACCAATAAATCATGTTTTGAGTCAAGTGAGTTGGCTACTGGCTGGGATAAGATAGTTTCTACAATGTTTTTTCCAGACCACGAAATTCTTCGGGATGCTGTTTCAGTGCCGTCGTTACTTTATCAAAGGCTGTAATAATATCCTTGATGTCATCTTCCGTCCCCAGCAAATGATTCTGCTTCAACCATACGACTTCCTCATCGGCAATCCGTTCCGTTACCGGCAATTTCAGGTTCTGGTAATCCCGCCCTTTCAGCCAGGGATATTCGGCATCATTGGTAATAAACAGACGTTCACGATACAGGGGTGTGTACCCGCCGTATGTATAGACACCTTCGGCTTGCATGGCTTTAAAGAAAATATTCCGATGAATACCGTGGAAAGCCTGGGCGTCATATTTCAATAGATAAATGTGGTTTGCTTCCCGGGTCGTTCCCGGATACCGTTTGATGGTAGTAATACCATCGATTTGCCCCAGGGTTTCGTCCAGCCGGGACCGGGCTGCATCGCGGCAATCCATCATTTGCGCGAGATGCTCCAACTGTTCCAGTAACAGGGCTGCGCCAAAGGCATTGAAACGGAAATTCCCACCCAAATGGCTGTGTTCATACCATTTGCCGCCCCTTACTCGTCCACAGTTATGATACGAAAAGCATGCTTCCGTAAAGGATTCATCATTGGTGACAATGGCCCCTCCCTCACCTGCCGAAAGATTTTTCGAAGTCTGAAAGCTGAAAATACCACCCAACCCAATAGCTCCTACTTTCCGGCCTTTCCATTCCGCACCATGAGCCTGAGCAGCATCCTCGATGACGACCAGGTTATGTTTCCGGGCAATGGCTTCCACCCCGTCAAGATCAGCGGGATTTCCTCCGATATGAACCGGAATAATGGCTTTTGTCTGTGCCGTAATCGCCGCTTCAATCTGCCGGGTATCGATATTAAGGGTGACGGGATCGATATCTACAAAGACAGGAACGGCATTGGCCATCATCACGGCGGAGGCCGTGGCAATAAAGGTATAGGCCGGCAAGATGACTTCATCGCCGGCAGCAATTCCGGCAGCTTTCAGCGCCACCCATAAGGCGGTGGTGCCGGAATTGGTTGCGATACAGTATTTGGCATCCTGCCAGGCTGCGAAGCGTTCGTTAAATTCTGCGATGAAGGTGCTCCCCACTCCCCATTGGCCGGAACGGATAACGTCTTCAATACGTTGATTGGAATGATCTTGGGCCGGTGGCCAGGCCGGGAAAGGCGTGGTGCGTACGGGTTGTCCCCCAAACAATGCTAATTCTTTCATTTTACATCCTTTATTGAAGTATAAAATTAGGGAATGTGTCCAGTGACTTGATATTCATTTATTAGTTCTGTCTATTTTTCAGTCCCTTGTGTCCATCTGGCAAATCAATGTCATTTCTGTCAAACCGGTCTGAAAATGAGACAAAACTCATGGTTTGGTACGCCCTTTGTTTTTTCCGGGGCAGAATTGAAACAAGAACTCAAACAAAAGGAGGTAACAATGACTTTAGTAAAATGGAATCCAAGACGTAATCTGCTTTCCGAGTGGGATCGCTTTTTAAATGATTTTTTCGCCGATGGCTGGGATAACATGGTTCCGACATCCGGTACCTGGGTTCCGGAAACGGATATTCGCGAGACGAAAGATGATTATATCGTAACCGCCGATTTACCCGGATTGACGAAGAAAGACATCAATATCAGTCTCAAGGAAGACGTTCTCACCATCAGCGGAGAACGGAAATTCGAACGGAAAGATGAAGACGATAGTTACTTCCGTATGGAACGCAATTATGGGATGTTCAATCGTTCCTTCCGTTTACCTGATGCGGTAAAGCCGGATAAAATTTCCGCCAAGTTCAAAGATGGAGTGCTGACCGTTCATATCCCAAAGGCGGAAGAAGTGAAACCAAAACAGATCGAAATCAAAGTTCAGTAATACTGGACAAAGGTACAGAAGGAGGTCTTCGGACCTCCTTTTTTTTATACCACAACGCCCCCGTCCACATTGATGACTGCCCCGTTGATGTAAGATGCTTCGTCACTGGCCAGGAAACAATAGACATTGGCTATCTCTTCCGGCTGACCCCAGCGTTGTAGGGGAACTTTTCCACTCATCATATTGACAATTTTTTCCGGAATGCTGGCTGTCATATCGGTCCGGATAAATCCAGGAGCAACCGCATTGACGCGGATGCCGTATTTCCCCAATTCTCGGGCCCAGACCTTTGTCATACCGATGACACCGGCCTTGGCAGCCACATAGTTCGTTTGTCCGAAGTTACCATAATGCGCCACGACCGATGATGCATTCAGGATGACACCCGATTCCTGTTCGCGCATGATTTTGGCCACATACTTTGTAACCAAATAGACTCCCCGCAGGTTAACCTGGATAACAGCATCAAACTGGCCAGGATCCAGTTTGGCCAGGGTCTGATCTCGTAATATCCCCGCATTATTGACTAAAATATCGATTCGGTCCCGTTCGGTCCTGGCATATTCAACCAACCTGCAAACCTGATCTTCCTTGCTAATATCCACCGGGAAAAAGGTGATATCTCCCAGGGATTGCAAGTCCTCCTTCGCAGAAGTGCCCGAATCCTCGTCATAATCAGCAATAATAACCCGGGCTCCCTCACATAGGAATTTTTCCGCCGTTGCCTTCCCTATTCCCCGGCCACCGCCGGTAATAACCGCGACTTTTCCCGTTAAACGTTGCATGAAATATCTCCTGATAATTATAGCGGAATTTACAGTAACTTATTTTACCGCGAAGGAAGAACATATGAAAATTTCAGACCAAAATATCCTTTCAACCATAGGAAATACACCGATAGTTCGCCTGGTAAAAATTGGGAAAGACCTGCCCTGTAAACTTTATGCCAAATGTGAATTCATGAATCCCGGCGGATCGGTGAAAGATCGAATTGCCGTACGGATGATCGATGAAGCGGAAGCAGCCGGCCGTATTAAACCCGGTGATACTTTGATTGAACCGACCTCCGGTAATACGGGCATTGGGATTGCACTGGCAGCAGCTGTCAAGGGGTATCGTATCATCATTACAATGCCGGAAAAAATGAGCCGGGAAAAAGAGGTGATCTTGAAAGCCTTGGGCGCTGAAATCGTGCGGACACCGACGGAAGCCGCCTGGGATGACCCGGAAAGCCATATCGGTGTTGCCCGAAAGCTAGAGCAGGAAATTCCCAATGCACATATCCTGGATCAGTATGCCAATCCCGCCAACCCCGAAGCCCATTACTACGGAACAGCAGAGGAAATCCTGAACGATTTCGGGACCGACCTGGCCATGGTGGTTATTGCCGCCGGAACCGGGGGAACAATTACCGGTGTGGCCAAACGGTTGAAAGAGGCCATTCCCTCCATCAAAATCATTGGGGTTGATCCCTATGGGTCGATCCTGGGGGGAGGAACCGAAGTACATCCGTATCTAGTGGAAGGAATCGGCTATGACTTCTTCCCAGCTGTTCTGGACAATTCTCAGGTCGATCACTATATCAAGGTCAACGATAAGGATTCCTTTCTCATGGCTCGAAGATTGATTCGTGAGGAAGGGTTGCTGGTAGGCGGATCCAGTGGTTCCATCGCCTGGGCAGCACTTCAGGCTGCGCCGGAGCTTTCCCATGAGGATAATTGCCTGATCCTACTCCCCGACGGGGTGCGGAATTATTTATCCAAATTCGTGGATGATGACTGGATGCGGGATAACGGATTTACCCGTGATGATCCGTAAAATCCTATTCCTTGTCATTACAGGAACACTCCTATTGGCTCAGACGGCCGACAGCCGCGGTTATATCGTAACAGTCGGAGATCCTTGCCCGGATGTCTCATTAACCTTCACAAACGATTCCACCGTCACTCTTTCCGCCCTGCGCGGAAAGGTCATCATGCTGCAATTTACCGCTAGCTGGTGTTCCGTCTGCCGCCAGGAAATGCCTCATATCGAAAAAGAAATATGGCAAGCATACCGGGATCAGGGATTGATCGTCATTGGAATTGATCGGGATGAACCACGAGAAAGGGTGATCCAATTCGTCCGGGAGATGAATATTACCTATCCTCTGGCTCTTGATCCGGGCGCCGATATTTTTGCCCGCTTTGCCAGGCGGGATGCAGGAGTGACACGCAATGTTCTCATCGACGCAGCAGGAAATATTGCCTTTTTAACACGTCTGTATGACCCGGAGGAATTTTCGTCCCTGAAACAGGCCATTGATGATCTGCTGCCTACCGTCCGTGAAGAATAATATCGCTGATGCCCAAAATATCATATACCGTTAATACACCGTCATAATCAATATCGGCGGTGGCCATATCATATTCGTCCGGAGTATCGTATTGTAATATGAACCGCAGGACACGAATTATATCCGTTACATCCACTTGTCCGTCGTGAGTGGCATCTCCGGGGATGAGTGTCCCCCCCGGTGCCATGACATTCAGGATATACGGTGTCGATACCCTGTCGGAGGCCACGAGGCGTGTGATAAAATTATATTGATACAGTGTTCCACCTGCCAAAGGACCGTCACTGAATTGTTCCACACCGCCATTAACCGTCCCCTGTAATATTCCGTCACGAATAATATCAATGACAAAGTCTGGAATAGAATCACCGCCGAACAGCGTTGTAGGATCAGTCCAGGAAAAATGAATGTAAAATATCTGCGATGTATCAACCATCACATCCGTCACAGGATTGGGGTCCAGAGAATCGGCAGCCATAAAGGTCTGGGCCATTACAGCGCTGTTGTAAATATTGAGGCGACCCCCGCTGACAGTGACATTTTCCAGCGAAGCCAAAAGATCAGTGCCATCCAGGATGATTTGTTTCAGTGCCAGCGCTCCTTCCCCCGGATTGGCACGATAGAACTGAGCAAAACCGTAATTCATGGCAGCGTGCATTAAGGCCACTGCACCGGCGACGTGAGGCGTTGCCATGGATGTCCCGGTTAAAACGCCGGTGGCATTATTGGGCAAGGTACTCAATATGGCCGTCCCCGGAGCGCCCAGATCGATGGAATTCTGACCATACGCTGCTCCACTGTTGCGGGTATCACTACTGGTAGTATTGGTGACGGTAATCAGCCAATCACTGCTGCAGCCCGTCGGGACATCACCGGTTTGATCCACATTGGAACTGTTATTCATGGTGGCGGCTGCGCTGAGAATGCCCTGCTCGCCCATCGCACTGAACATTTCATTCCATAAGGGATAATTTCCACTGGTACAATCGGCAAAATCGATGCCAAAGCTGGAATTGGTAGAAACAACGAATGCGCCGCTGTCACCGTTGGTTTCGTTGTAACGGGATCGCATTTCCAATGCATAGCCATATCCTTCCATAACCACCGATGTTACACTGCTGGAGGCTGCAACTATCATGACTTTCACATTCCAATTCACTCCACTGACCTGGTTTCCGTTATTCCCGACTGCACCGACGGTCCCGGTGACATGAGTGCCGTGGTTATTGCTGGGCGGTGACCCGTCGGAATCGTAGGCATCCCAGCCATGGATATCATCGATATAGCCATTGTTATCATCATCGATGTTATTTCCGGGAATTTCGTGGTAATTGGTCCAGATATTGGACACCAGATCATTGTGGTTCAAATCGCAGCCGCCATCAACGACCGCCACGACAATGGTATCGCCGAGCACAGTGAGACCGCCTGTGGTAATGTCCCAGGCTTCGGGAGCATCAATATCGGCATCTTCCACGGCACCGTTGACCCCCGTATTATGCATATCCCATTGCTGGCTGAATTGTGTATCATCGGGAAAAGACTGCCGCCGGGAGACGTAATGGTCCAGTTGAGCACTCCTGACAAAAGGATTCTGGCGAAAATGCGCCAAAGCCACTTCTTCCGAAATATTGTCACTTACAATATATATCTTATAGATGCCCAGACGAGGGACCAGAAGTTTTTCGATGCGGTAATCTTTGGATTGAATAATCTGCGAAAACTGATGATTGGATATATCCTTTTCCCTCTGTACCAGAATGGTGCGCGGAACATAATCCGCTGCTGTAATAAAGGTCATCCAACTCAGGAGCAGTATGGTTAAATTTCTCATTCGCGTGATAAGTCTCCGATTCATAAATTGTGGCAGTAGATAATTTATCCTTCATGGCCCGGGATTCCAGTGATTTATTTCAAATGACGGTCAATTGGCGTTAATTTTGTGATCGGCAGAACATGATCATGATAAATTGTGATAGGGGAAATACTTGGGTCAGGAAATGCCATCTTTCCAAAATGCCACGCAACATAACCAAAATATCATTTACAAGAAATAGAAGGGAAAAGCCATGTCAATCGTGAATCAGGAAATTATTGACGGATGCGGAGTAGTTCGTATCAACCGAGAAGATACTCTGAATGCCATCAATACCGACGTGATCTATGCCCTGAAAAAAGAATTGCGACTCCTGCACCGCAATCCCCGGGTCGGTTCCATCATCATTACCGGTACCGGGTCAAAGGCCTTTATTGCCGGTGCTGATATCAAGGAAATGGAAAAACTGAATTCCAACGAAGCATTGGAATTTGCGAAGCGGGGTCAGGATATTACTCGATTCCTGGAAGAATATTCGAAACCCGTAATCGCCGCCATCAATGGCTATGCCCTGGGCGGAGGTTGTGAGATCGCTCTGGCTTGTCATATTCGGGTAGCGACAACCACATCCATGTTCGGCCAGCCGGAAGTGAAACTCGGAATCATTCCAGGATGGGGCGGGACCCAGCGCCTTCCTCGACTGGTAGGGAAAGGTCATGCCATTGAAATGATTACATCTGGTAATCTCATCAGTGCCCAGAAAGCATTACGTATCGGGCTGGTCAATTACATTGTGGAACCGGATCAGCTCATGAATAAATCCTTGGAAATTGGGAAACACATTAACGATGCCGGACCAATTGCTGTAAAATATGCCCTGGAATCCATCCACCGCGGGTTGGAGTTGAAGCAGGATGACGGTCTGCGCATGGAGGCGCAATTATTCGGATTGACATTCAACACTGAGGATAAAAACGAAGGTGTTCGGGCGTTTATTGAAAAACGTCAACCCCAGTTCAAGGGGAAATGATTATTTACGTTTAGTTCTGAAAAATTCCTGAATGATTCCGGCACATTCACGATCCATGACGCCACCTTTCGTCAACACCGTGGAATGCAATAATGGATCATGGCATAGATTATACTGCGAACCGCACCCGCCCTTTTCTTCGTCATAACAGCCAAAAACTACCTGTTGCAAACGTGCGTTCACAATGGCTCCGGCACACATGATGCATGGTTCCTTGGTCACATATAATATACAATCGGTAAGGCGCCAGTCGCCCAGGGTATTGGCTGCCGCCGTAATGGCCAACATTTCAGCATGAGCTGTTGGGTCATGCAATTTTTCCCGCTGGTTATACCCCCTCCCAATGACTTTCCCAGCTTGAACCACGATGGCGCCAACCGGAATTTCGCCTGTGTCCAGGGCCTTTTCGGCCAGACGAAAAGCCTCTTTCATCCAGCGGGTATGAATATCGGATTGATGCATGAATAACGGTATCAACGCAGAAGGACTTGAAGAAACTCTATTTCGTCTGCCAACGCATTGCGACCCGCCACAGAAGTGATATCGGGTGTAAAGGTTATTGTGGAATCCAATTCAGCCAATACAGTCTGAACCATTGTTAAGCTTTCAGCAAAGAGCCCGGATCTGAAATAACCCACCGCCATAACGACGTAAATATCCAAATGAGTAATGGTCGTATCGTGGGAAAATGACCATTGTGTGACATTGGTATTGGTCCAGTCCGTTAATAATGAATTTCCCCAGGCCAGGGAGGCCGAATCATCCCCCAGGGCATTATAGGCAAAACAAAGACCCGATTTCAGTTCATAATCCGTATTGGCGATTATATTGGGATCCTGAGTATAGTTCAATCCTTCTGATAGATACACGATGCTACTGTCCAGGGAACGTACTTTCCCGAAGGACCAGCCGGCGCCGTTATAACCGTCCTTATACAATGTATCGACCTTGAGACTCTCGATGAACCAACGATTGCTTTCGGTAAAATTACCTTCTTCAAACAACGTCCAGCCGTAATTCGCCAAATCCACTTCCGTGGCCTGATATTGTTTGCGGCAGCTAGTTACCACCAGAAAAATCATGAACAGGATAATTATTCCACGAAACTTCATCGGATCAACATGACTTTCTTGGTTTTAGCCACACCTGCATTGGTCGTCAAATGAATGAAATACATTCCCGTGGCCATGGAGCTGCCATTGTCATCGCGGGCATTCCAACTCACCGTATGCCGACCGATGGACTGAGGACCGGAAAATAACGTGGCAATATGTTGTCCCCGGATATTAAATACGGAAATGTTAATATTCTGCTCGGGCCCGTCTTGGAAACCGATATCATATTGAATGGTAGTATAAGGATTGAAGGGGTTGGGATAATTGTTGACCAAGTTCGTTTTTCCGGGAACATAGATGGTTTTGGGTCCCAGACGATAATAACCCATGCGGTCGGTGTAGGCGATAATCATTTTTTCATCATTATTAATGGACGGGAGTTCAACCCAATCATATCCAATATCACGGCGATAGATAGCCAGATGCTCACTTCCTGATCGAAATGAGACCAAGATGGGTTTATCGAATACCATGTCTTCATTGCCAATTAGGTAGGAAGCCTTATCATTGAATGTGGGTACAAACAGAGATGAATCGATAACCAGGATGGCCTGATCGAACCCCACGGCTCCCGGTTCGCCAGTTAGGCGGAAATTTCCATCGGGACTGCTTCCGGACCAGCGTCCCCCACTGCGGGCCATGGTCAGACCTACCTGCCGACTAACAGTTGTATCACCGACAACGCCAACGGCATAGGCGTCAAACTGATAGGTTCCTCCCTGATCAAAATTATGCGTCCCCGAATAAGTGTAATGAGCAATGGTATCCAGTGGAATAATCTGTTGTTGAACTGTCAGACTGAGGGATGTCGTTTTCTGAACGGAATCGGTGACTATGATATTGAAATAATTTGTAAAGGCATTATTCTGGATTACGGCAATGGATAAATGAGGACGCTTGACACGGATGATATCAATGGTGAACTGTACCGTATCAGCGGCCTGTCCGTCATTTACGATGACTTGGATTCGGGCGGAATCGGACCATAGTGGTTGTGGTCTGAACACAACCGAATCACCGGTTGTCGTTGCAGTAAACTGAGATGGTATAATTGTCAGTTTGTCAATATTTGTCATGGCTGTGACGGTGAATGTCAACAATGAATCATCTACATCGGACACAAATTCCGTGACGTCCAGTTTCAGGGAATCATTTTCATAGATAAACTGGTTTTCCACCGTCATCCAGGTAGGCGGATCATTTTCCGGTAGGATGGTTAGCAGGATTGTATCCTGATTAAAGGCACCGGAAGGATCCGTCGCGTAGAAAATAATCCGATGATCACTACCGTAATAGTTGGAATCGGAGTCGAAAGTGGCATAGGTAATTCCATTCAGTGTATCAATACTGATGGAAATTTTATTAGTGAATGATTCTGCCTGTTGCTCTATAAAACTGGAAACAAGGTGGGCCTTTTTATCCAGGCCACTATTCCTTACCCCAAACCGGTCGGTCAGGAAAGTCTTGAAGGAATAGGGTGTTCCCGGACCGATTATGACCCGTCCCAAGGGGAATCCCGGTTTATCTGTGGTATCCAGGATCACCGCCTGCCAGGCCAAGGTCGTGGAATCATTATCCACATCATGGGCATATTGCGTCAAATTGATTCGAATCGTATCGGTATGGTCTTCGGCAAAGGTAATATTGTCATCCGGAGGAAGTATGGCAACGGTAGGTGTGTCATTCACGGCGGTTACGGTAAAATTATAGTGAAGGGTATCGGAAAATCCCCAGGCATCATTTACACGAATCGCGACCTGGTACCTTCCGGTATCAGCCTGACTGGGAGTCCAGGTCAATACACCGGTCAGAGAATCAACCGAAATCCCGCTGACAATGGAAGAATCCAGCAAACGCATGGTTGTAACACCGTACCGGAATTCATCGCCCAGTAATGTCGATAAATCAGCATCTGTAACCGTTATTGTGTCACTGTAGGGTAGGTCTTCATAATGACCCACGGAATCCATGGGAGAAATAATCGGTGACGTGTTTAGCCGGGTCCAAGTGGTATCAAACTGGACAATATCGCTGATGTTACCAGCAATATCATGACTGCGCAAATATAGACGATAATTGGTTTGATGACTAAGGGGTAATAATGTATCGATGCTGGTACTGGCACCCGTCGATAACCAATTCATGAAACCAATCGTATCGGCGGCTGTTTCTGTATCCATGGCAATTTCATAATAGTCCAGCCCGGATTCCACATCTGGATCGGTTTCGGTAAACCGGCCATTCCATTGCCCTGAAAAGTGATCGGAGGAATAGAGGGTATCGACATATTCAATCAATAATCCATTATAGACTGGAGGATCAACGTCATAGCGGAAAATTATACTGCTTGTATCACCAACGGTAAGATTTCCCACCCGATCATAGAGCAGGGCTCGGGTCCTGATGCGGTCACCTTCCTGTAAATCTATGGCGGATATGATATTTGCAACGGATCGTGTTACAATATTCGTTCCCCCCTGTGTAATGGCGGTAGTATCAGCCACAATCCGATAATCGGTTCCCCGCGTCAAATTGTACATTTCAATGACAATGCCACCATCGATCATTGTGGGATCATTGGTTGCCGAAGCAACGGGAATATTGATCTGCAGGGCTGTAGTCGATTCATTGATCCAGGTAGGTACACCATTGGTGGCGATCGGTAAAATTTCTCCGGTGGTAAAGCCGGCCGGCGGAATATTGTCCAGTTCAAAAATATCATTATCGGTATAGGTAGCCACCGTATTCCCTGCGAAATCCGTGGAATCGGTGGAAATGATAAAGGTACCCGTATTGGCAGAGTCGGCCGGCAAGGTTACGTCATAAATCCATACCGAATCGCTGGGATTAGTGCCGTTATGCAGGAGCCCCGTAATGAGAGTATCGGCATACTGAATATTCAATGTCGGTGTAATCATCCGATCATCGAAGGTGGCCGTGATGCGAATAACATCCCCGGCTTTCCCTCTGTTCCCCAGTCCCGGTTGCGTGAGATTGGCATAGGCAAAGGACACCGTGGGCTGGGAATTGTCCACCAGCATGATGCCGGCATCAGTCTGCCCCGTGAAAAGGAGAGTGTTCCCGGCCCGGTCACTAGCATTCACCGTTAAATTGGCATAACCGTTATTCCCTTCACCCGTTGGAATGATTACGGTGATCTCCCATTGGGTTGAATCCGTCCCGGCGACCACGGACAGGGGTGCATCGGTCAAATCATCCGTACCGGCATAGTTGACGGTGAGTAAGGGTGTCGCCGTTATACTTTCATTGAATTGTCCCGTGATGGTGACGTTGGTTCCCCCATTTACCACCGTGTCAGAATAGGTATAGGTTACCGTAGGCCGGGTTGTATCATAGACTACGTTGGTAATATTATAATCCGGTGACGTGTTCCCGGCAGAGTCCGTCACGGAAAAAGTCATGGTGTAAATCGTACCATCAACCAGAGGCGGCACCGGCGTCAGATCGATCTCCTGATAGGTGAATCCACCGATCAATTGATTCCCGTCCAGGGTTGCCACATGGCTGTCCGGATCACCGCTTCCCGCCGTTCGGACCCAGGTTACCGACCCGGAAGCCACCGTTTCGCTGATGACATAATTCACCCGGGTATGATTTACGTAGGCATTGTCCGCCGGGGATAACGATGATAAGGTCGGTGCCGTATTATCGACACGCAACAATTGCCGACCCGTGGTATTGCCGTTGGTCAATGCATTCCCGGCCAGATCATTTCCGGTTACCGTTATCGTAGCTACGCCGTCGTTACCGGCCGGTATGGTAATGCTCTTGGTCCAGGTTGAATCATTACCGGACTGAACCATGCTGTACGGTCCTTCCACGGTACCGCCGGCAAAATCGACCTGTACAACCGGTGTCAAATCCATGGATTCATCGAAATTCACAATAATGTTGACGACTTCTCCTTCCCGGTACAGGGAATCGGGATCAAGCGAGATCACGGCAGCCGGAATCTGTGTATCGATGACAATATCATTATTACTGCTCAGGGAACCGCTTCCCCCCGGATCGGGCAGTGTCAGAGTCATGTCATTCCCGGCAGCATCACGGATGGTACTCCCCGCCAGGCTCAATGCCGTATTGGAGGCATAATCCAGATCACTTGAGGATTGGCCGAAGGCAACAACATAGCGAAATTTCAGAGAATCACTACCTGAACCGCTATCATAAGACACAATTGCATCCTGCGTGCCGGTTTCCAGCGTCAGTTGCGGTGTACCGGTGGCCACGGTTACATCTTCACTGGTACGAATATAGATATCGACCGTATCGTCTTCCATGTAAGCGCCGTCACCGGAGGTGGAAAACACATTGATCACGGTGGGAACGGTTTCATCAATAAGCAGCGTTGTGTTGCTTTCCGTAAATACCTGACTGTTCCCGGCCATATCGTAAATCACGGCTCGGAACCGTAGTGAATTCCCGTCCGACCAGGTCGCGATTTCCTTCAGGTCCGTGGCAGCCGTTCCAGTGGCCGAAGCCGTCAGAGTCTTGCTCCCGGCAATGAGATCGGAATTGGCAATCGAAAAAGCTACGCCGACAGTATCGAAACTGCTTCCCGTTCCGGACACGGCTTGTAAATAAACCGACCCACCGACCAGGCTATTGTCCGTCCCGTCGATGGGTACGGTAACGGAAATGCCGTCATTCGTGCCATTCCAGTAATCGGCCACTACCGTACCTCCGGTGGCCGTGACGGCCCCCACGGTTTGATTGGCAGGATCGGTCAAATCGACAATCAATGTTATTGCGCTGGTAATGTAATCGGTGGTGTTTCCGGGCGCATCGGTGATGGTGGCAATGAATTCAATCGTCTCACCATCAGTCAGTAAACCGCCAAGGTCGGCATCCGTTGCCGTGACCGTCATGGTACCGGCCGTTCGGTCGGAATTGACAATCAGGGTGGCAGAACCGATAGCGGTGTAGCTGGAAGCCGTTGTAAGTTTTCCCTTCAATTGCACGGAACCGTCATCCAGGGAAGCATCACTGACATTCAATGGAATGACGACGGAGATACCCGTATTGGAATTGTTCCAGTAACCGGCGACTACCGTTCCCCCCGTCGTAGTGACGTCTCCCAAAGTATATTGGGTCGGCGCAATGCCATCGATGATAATGGTTTTAGTGGCAGATAAATCATTGCTTACCACCAGGACGGATAGTGTCATGGGATTACCGGCGGCATCCAGAACCTGTCCGCCGGTCGTAACATCCAGTGTATTGACTTCCAACGCTGATGTTTCATCGCCGCTTTGGACGGTGTAAGTCCCGGAAACCGCAATGGCATTGACGAGATCGGCTTCGGGGATGGTCACCGTCTGACCGGTATTCATATTGATTTGAAGATCACCCTGGTCCAGACTCACCGCTTCGGTAAAATTCACCGTAATGTTAATCGTGTCCCCGATATTGTAGGTCCCGGAAATATCCGTGGATGTAATGCTGGAATAAGACGGGATGGTCTGGTCAATGGTCAGCGTGGTGGCACTGGCAGTATAGGTGACGGAATTCCCGGCTTTATCTGAGACTTCGGCGGTGACAGTGACCTGGCCATCGTCGGAAAAACCAGTTAGGGCTTCCAGGTCCCCCGCCGTAATGCTAATGGACTTCAGCCCCGTGCTCACATCCGTTGATGTGATAGTGGCTGCGGTTCCCAGATTGGCATATGAATTGGCATCAACCTTGGCCGTCAGTTGAATGGTGCCACCCACCAGGGAATTATCCGCGTTATCCAGGGGAACAGTGACTTCGATGCTGGTATTAGTACTGTTCCAATAGCCGGATTGTACATTACCTCCCACGGAGGTGATACTGCCAACCTGATCTGATGTGGGTACGATACCATCTACGACAATACTGCTTCCATCCGCTATATTTTGTCCGGACGGAATGGAAAAATCCGTCATTTCATTCAGGTTGGCATCAAGGAGACTTCCGCCTGCAACGGTAACGGATGCCACGGTCAGGTCACTACTTTCATCTCCGGCCTGGACGGTATAGGTCCCCGTGGCCGTTGTTCCGCTGATGGAGCTGATATTCACGGTTCGATCCGTCGTTCCCGTTTCAAATGTTACCTGCAGATTGCCGGCCGACAGCGTTACGGCTTCCGAAAAGGTAATGGTAAAGCTGATATCATCTCCGATCTGATAGTCGCCATCCGTCGAGGAGGATGTAATGGAGGAGATGGTGGGACGAACACCGTCAATCACGATGGAGGAATTGTCGCTCAGATTTGCCGAGGTCGGGATTTGGAGATTCGCCGGGGCATTTCCCGCCGCATCTACCAGCGTTGCTCCGGTTCCCAGTGCCACGGATGAAACGGCCAGATTACCACTTTCATCCCCTTCCTGTACGGTATAGGTCCCGCTCACCGAAAGCTGATCGGAAAAGGCTGAAATCAGGACGGTTTGATCTGTGGTACCGGTTTCCATGAGTAATTCCAGACTGCCGCCGGATAAGGTCATGGACTCCGAAAAAGTGAGAGTGACATTGATCAGATCACCGATTTTATATGTCCCGTCATTGGTTGTAGACGTAACATTGGAAATGGTAGGACGATT
>JBHHUC010000102.1:0-4414 GCA_046861395.1 Fidelibacterota bacterium | reverse complement strand
CGACCTTCTTGGTCAATCCGGCCCGGTCGCCGCCCGTCAGAACATAGGCCAGCTTTTTGCCGATTTTTTCATCGTGATCAGAAATTTTGCCCTGAGCCTTGAAACCCTTCAAAGCCATGGCCATGGCGGTTCGTCCACCGGCCCCCGGCAATTTGAGATCATCCCGATATGTTGGTGGCGTATATCCTTCTGCAATTTCCAACGCTTTTTGCTTGGCCTGCCACAGAAGATGATCACGGTTCATGACGACCGTATCCGTGCGCAGTAAATAACCCATGGATTGGGCATGACGAGCGCTGGTGGCCACTTTACCGAATCCAATGGTTTCGAAGGCCTGTTGGACCAGCGGAAATACATTAAGGGCTCCGATTTTCCCTTTATTTTCCATGAGATTCAGCAACAACCTGAGATTGCCACCGGCTCCGGGGATGAGTCCGACACCCACTTCCACCGCACCAATATACAGTTCTGCCAGAGCAACCCGATGGGCCGCTGGACCGATGAATTCAAATCCACCACCCAGTGTCAGATGAAAGGGTGCGGCAATGACCGGCACCGGGGAAAAGCGGATGCGTTGAGCCAAATCCTGAAAGGCCTTTACCGTAGCTTCCAAAGTATCATAATCCTCTTTTTCACAGAAATTTAGAATCCCGGCCAGATTTGCTCCAGCGCAAAAATTCGGACCATCATGACCAATTACCAGGGCCCGGAATTCACCATTTTCCAATAAATCCAATCCCTTGCTTAACATATCAATGATGGATCCGTCAATCGGATTAAGCGAAGGTTGCAGTACGGAATGGAATTCCACGTTCAGGATACCGTCACCCAGATCAATCAGACTGGCACTCCAGTCCCGCTGGACCAGTGCCGTATCCGATTTCAGCAAACGGAGAGACAGGGCGCCATCTTCTTGGGGAAGTTCCTTCATTTTCCGGGATGTCGGATCATAATAATATTGCTTTCCGTTCTTCAGTTCATAGAAGGAAGATATTCCCGCCGCCAACATATCCTCGATCCACAATGGGACTGATTTTCCGTCCGATTTCATTCGTGTGACGGATCGCTGCACGTCAATTGCATCCCAGGTTTCAAACGGACCCAGTTCCCAGCCAAAACCCCATTTCATGGCATTGTCAATATTGACGATGTCATCGCTGATTTCCGGAATACGGTTGGCGGCGTAGATGAGTGTCCGGGAAAGAATTTCCCAGAAGAAATTTCCTCCTTTATCATCGCTGTAGGCCAAAGCGGCAATTTTATCTCCGGTCCGCTGGTGATCTTTTGCCAGACGATAGGCATCAAAACGAACGGTTTTCTGAGGAGTATATTCTCCTGTCGCGAAGTCAAGTGACAGGATTTCCCGTCCTTCCTTTTTATAAAAACCGGCCTTGGTTTTAGCACCCAAACGACCGCTGTCTACCAGCGTCTGAAGAACATCCGGAATGGCAAATATATCCCTTTCCTCGTCATTTTCTCCTTTTTCATAACTGGTTTTGGCTACATGGACGAGGGTATCTAGGCCGACAACATCTGCAGTGCGAAAGGTGGCACTTTTCATACGCCCGGAAATTGTCCCCGTCAATTTGTCCACTTCTTCCACCGTCAAACCCATATCCAGGGCGGTGCGCATGGTTGCCATTAAGCCATATACACCAATCCGGTTACCAATGAAGTTCGGTGTATCCTTGGCATGGACAATCCCTTTACCCAGGACATCCCGGCCAAAGGTCGCCATAGTTTCATACACCTCGTCACTGGTTTTTTCGCTCCGGACTAATTCCAGCAAACGCATATATCGAGGAGGATTGAAGAAATGGGTTATCATGAAACGGGCTTGAACGTCATCGGGGAAGGAGGTGAGTAAATCACTCAGAGGTAATCCAGACGTATTCGATGTTACGACAACGTGATCATTCAAGAAGGGTGTAATATTTTTGAAAACGGACTGTTTGATGTCTAGTCTTTCTGCTACAGCTTCAATCACCCAGTCCACTTCCCGGATTTTTTCCAGATCGTCATCATAGGTGCAGGGAGTGATGAGTCCCTTGTTTTTGGGAGTATAAAGGGGCGCCGGTTTCAACGTGGTCAGGACATCCAGTCCCTTCTCTGCCAATTCCCGGTTAATATCAAACAAATAGGAGGGTATTCCGGCATTTGCCAGGTGACCGGCGATTTGGGCCCCCATGACACCGGCGCCCATGACGGCTACTTTTTCAATCTTTTTTTCCATGATAAGACCTATGATAGTAACAAAGTTAAAGGATGAAGGTTGATGTGAGATGATGGTGTATGCATCAGGCAATCTGTGAAATGTAGTGATGGATGAACCAAAAATGAGACGCACTTCCCGCCATGACCAGGATGTGAAACAAGTCATGGGAGCCGAATATGGACGGCCACATGCGCGGTTTTTCCAGCGCAAAGATCAGGGCCCCGACGGAATAAAATATTCCACCGGCAAAAAGCCAGAAAAGCGCCTTGGGTTGGAGCGTCATGATCAAAGGATAAATTGCCACCAGGGCCAGCCAGCCCATCCCAAGGTAAATAGTGGCTGCCAGCCAGTCCGGCGCATGAATATACAATATCTTCAGGGCAATACCGGCAAAGGCGATGCTCCACACGACACCGAAAATCGACCAGCCCCAGGGACCGCGCAAGGGAATGAGACAAACGGGTGTGTATGAGGCGGCAATAAGGACGAAAATCATGATATGGTCCACTTTTCGTAATATTCGTTCCGCTTTGCCCGTGACGGGAATCCAGTGGTAGAGCGTACTGGCGGAATAGAGCAGAATGAGACCGGCACCGAAAATAGCATAGGACACGATGTGCCAGACACTCTGCAGTTGTATAGCCTGGATGAGCAACACAACCAGAGCCACCATTGCCAGTAATAAACCGATGAAGTGGGTCAGACCGCTCATGGGGTCCTTCAGGCTGTGATAGAATTCTTTAAGCCGGGAGGGGCGCATCAGGATTCCGTTTCTGAATCAGTTTGGACTTGATTCAATCTATTCATGTTACGGCGTTGAAATTACCTTCTGATGACCGTGGCAATGCCCTGTCCGGTTCCGATGCACATGGTGGCCAGCCCGGTATGGGTATCATTCTGTTCCATGATGTTGATTAAAGTGGTGATGATGCGAGCTCCGGAGCAGCCCAGTGGATGGCCCAGAGCAATGGCACCGCCGTTGAGGTTGATAATGGATTCATCCCACTCGCCCTTGCGGATCACATACAGGGATTGGGCGGCAAATGCTTCATTCAGTTCAATCGTCTCGATATCTGCCAGGGGTAGACCGGCCTTCTTTAATGCTTTTTCCGTAGCGGGCAATGGTCCGGCTCCCATTCGTGTCCAGTCCACACCGGCGACGGCACGGGAAACGATTTCAGCCCGAACCGGTAAGCCATGTTGTTCGGCATAGGCCAGGCTGGTCACCAGTACTGCTGCGGCACCGATGGAAATCGGGGATGATGTGGCGGCCGTGATGGTTCCCCCTTCGATAAAGGCCGGATTCAAGCTTTTGATTTTTTCTACATCCGGTGTGCGGGGACCTTCATCCCGTGTGATGTTGGCTTCCCCGTATTTATCGATGGGGATCAATTCATTGTCGAATTTCCCGGCTTGTTGAGCAGTCAGGGCTTTTTCATGTGATGCAATGGCAAAAGTTTCCTGATCCTCCCTTGATATGGATAAATCATTGGCGAGATTTTCTGCTGTTTCACCCATGCCAATATAAAACTCCAATTCCGCCAGTTCGGGGTGGAAGTCCGGAGCAAAGCCACCCATGGGGACTGAAAACATGTCTTCCACGCCAACGGCCAGACCGCAATCGATATCACCGGCCTCAATGGCCGTGCTTATTTGATGAATGGCATCCATGGATGAGCCGCAAAAACGGTTGACGACTTTACCTCCAGCTTCCTTGGGAATGCCGGCCAGTAAGGCCACGGACCGGGCCAGGAGCATACCCTGAGGCCCTTCCGGAAAGGCGCATCCGGCCACGACATCTTCAATGTCAGCGGGGGAAAATGCCGGTTGCCGCTGCAATAACCCCTTTACGACCTGAGCCGCCAGGTCATCCGGACGTATTCCAACCAATTTGCCGTTTTTCACCCCGATCGGGGAACGGACGGCATCAACAATAACAGCTTTTTGTGAACTCATGATAGTCTCCAAGGGTTGCTAATAAGGATATTTTTCCGCCTGATAGACGGTTTCGGCAATGTTCCGCTTCAGCCCCAGAATGTCGGTTCGCGGGAGCATCAGGGCCTGGAAGGAGCGCAATCTGTTAATGATGGCATCGGGCAGATTCCCATGATAAATCCCGTTAAATCCGAACAAAACCATGTTCAGCAGACGGATACAGGCTTCAGCAGTTTGTACCCGGGCAATGGCTTCCACCGTATT
>JBHHUC010000007.1:0-59177 GCA_046861395.1 Fidelibacterota bacterium | reverse complement strand
CATGCGTCCCACAAAAGACTATCTAGAGAATCAACGGACTTTGCTGGAAGGACGAATCGCCCAGATCGCCCTATCCCAAAATAAGGAAAGCATTTGGCGCCGCCTGCAACGCATGTGGCAATCTTTTATCGGCTTCATTGCCGATACCCGGCAGCCGGTCTGGGCAGTGGCCATGTATGCGGTCATTGCCTTTGTAATCGGCCGTTACACCCTCGCACCGACTCCGGCACCACAGACGGACCCGAATCAGCTACGTCTGCAAGAAATTCTTGAGCAGGGTATGATCCGAAATGCCCGGTTATACTATACCGGAAATACGTCTCAACCCTTGCAGGTCGCCCTGGAAACGACAGAATACCTGGTGGTTAGCGGAGATTTAGGCGATAGCCAACTTCAGGAACTGGTACAGTATCTTGCTTTGAATGATAAAAATGTAGGCAACCGCCTGAAAGCTATTGATTTCCTGCAACACAACCCCTTGCCGGAAGATGCACAACTGGTCCTGATTTCTTCGATGTTAACCGATGTGAATAGCGGGGTACGTATGAAAGCCGCCCGTGCTCTGCAATCCATTGAAACAACTTCGCCCACCCTGCTGCAGGCTTGTCAGAAGGTGTTGCTGGAAGAAGAGAATGATGCCGTACGTAAGGAAGCAATCACCATTCTGTCCCGTTTCCCGGATCCCTCCATCATTCCCACCTTGCGAGTGGTAAATGCCATGGATGAAAATGTCTATATCCGGAACCAGGCGCGGGAAATCCTGGCCCTGTTGGGCTCCAGTGCTTTCGATGATGAAATCGAGGTCCTTCATTGAAGTATTTTCTCTTTGCCTTCAGCCTGGTCCAATTGATTTTCTGCCAGGATATCTTTGATTCATTCGGACTGGATGAAAAAGCAAGATATTCAGGTGAAACGGTCTACCAGATTGATATCGACCGGAATACGTTGCTGGTATTGAATATGCACAATATTTCCGGCGATATCACCATTTCCGGGGATGACGGAGCGACGGTTCAGGTTGTGGAAAAAATGAAGATTTATTCCCCCAGTAAGCGTAAAGCTCGTCAGGCCTATGGCAAGATCAAGGCCCGGATTCATTATGATGATGTCAACGGTATCATTGATATTATCGGTTCCTACGACACTCCGCTTCGGTTTGATCTTGATTATAATGTGCGTGTTCCCAAACAGACGAGTGTCTTTCTGGTCAATCAGGGCGGGGACATCGATATCAATAATGTAGCCGGTGAATTGAATCTCAGCACAGCCGGAGGAGATATTGACCTGGCACAGCTGGCAGGAAAAATTCAGGCCAATACCAAGGGCGGCGACATCGATATCCGGCATGCTCATGGAAATATTACACTGCAGACCTCCGGCGGCGATATTTCCTCCATCGATACGGAGGGGATATTATCCCTGACCACTTTTGGCGGCGATCTGGATGTGGAACTGAACAGAGGAAATGTGACTCTCTTTACCAGCGGTGGTGAAATTGAAATCAGTACGATTGAAGGTCACACGATTACGGCCGAATCCAACGGGGGCGATATCGATGTCAATGATATCACCGCCGATATAACCCTCAAAACCAGCGGCGGGGATATATATCTTGAAGATGTGCTGGGAAATATTACCGCGGAAACACAATCCGGTGATATTGAACTGGATAATGTCAGCGGTGATATCATCGCCGAGACAGGCTCAGGAACCATTCAGATTGAAAATGCCGGAGGCCGGATTTCAGCTGTGAGCAATCATGGCGACATCAGCGTGTATAAAGTCCTGGGAACCCATGGTTCCTCCCAGGACATCGATCTGAACACCCGCTACGGTGATGTATACGTGATTTTACCGTCTTCCTTTCAGGCCCGGTTTTCCATTACGGTCACCGGAACGGAAAGCCGGGACGCTGTCGAAACTTTTTTCCCCATAGATATCCAGTACAACGGAATGGTGGTCAAAGCCAGCGGAATACTGGGAGCGGAACAAAACACCGTCCGTATCGAATCGCATTTCGGACGGGTTATAATCAATAAGGATTAGCCATGTTTATACGAATTCTCATTGGAATACTTTTTCTCTCCGGAATCCAGGGACAGAAACCGGACTCCGGTTTTCCAGCCACAAACAATACCGGTCCGGGGACACCTATCGCTAATCAATCGGTCCGGGAAATGAAATTTTTCGGTGATCACACGATCGATGCCGGTGTCGTTTCGGAAGATAAAATACGGATTATCGGCGGAAATCTATTTGTGTACGGCACGGTAGATGGTGTCATTACCGTTGTAGGCGGGGATGTCTTTTTGTACGAAACCGCCCTGATCCGGGGAAAAATCATTGCCATCGGAGGATCCATTCATACGGAAGAAGGAGCGACTATTACCGGATCCGTCATTGAAACAAATATTAAGGAAGGTTTGATCTACCGTGAATATGAGCAGGAAGAAACCCTGGAAGGTGAAACGGAATTCGGTGTCGAAGCCCTAAGCAAGCAGGCCCAGTTTGACTGGATTTTCCCCGATCCCGACGTATTGACGTATAACCGGAATGAAGGATTGGTATTGATCCCCATCAATCCGTCCTGGAACTATGATGGCAAATCCCCTTATCGTCTGACATTGAACCTCGGATACCGTTTCGGCCAGGATATGCCCGTAGGCCAGGTGGGCTTTGAAAGACGTTTCGGAATGAACCGGCACTTGGTCCTGTTCCTGGGTGCCTTCCATCTCACCAAGACGGATGATGGTTACCGTTTACCACAATCGGAGAATACGGCAGCGAATATTATTGCCCGCCAGGATTGGTATGACCGCTGGTATGAAAAGGGTGCCCAGGCGGGTTTCGGCATCGACATTTCCTTTCTGAAATTGAAGATAAATTGGGTGGCGGCCGAACAGGATACGTTTTCCGTCATCGAAGCCTGGAGTCTCTTCCAGAACAACCGTGCATTACGACCGAATTTTTCCACCTTTGAGCCCGGTCCGGTAAAATATATCGAAACTACCATTGCCCTTCGTACCAGCCGTTTCCATCCCTTTAAAACCGGGTTTGCCGGATTGGTGCATATTACCGGTTACATGGATGGCGGCTTCATTCCCAACCCGCTGGGAGATGTCAGTCGCATCTTTGCCCTGGGAATTCTGAACTGGGAATTCTCTCCCGGACTGGTCTTACGCACCCGATTGATTGGCGGCACCATGATCGGGGATGTCCCGGCCTTTCGCCGCTTCAGTGTCGGCGGACTGGGATCGGTAGCAGCCTATCCCTATAAGGTTCTGACGGGGGAAGAAATGTTTCAGGCCAATATCGCGCTCTATTTCACCCCGGATTTTCTGGACGAGAGTTTCACGATCTATCCCTTCTATGATATTGGAGAAGCCTGGTTAAAAACGGACCACACCTTCATGGACCTGCGTCACGATCGCCACAATATGATCCAATCCGTCGGGCTGGGTATCAGTTTCAATGATGACGGAGATCCCAACCTGGGATTTACCATCGCAACTCCGTTGGAAAGATTCAATACCATCGATACCACCGTCAGGTTTAATTTCCCCTTTTAGGACACATTATGAAAATACAGTCAATCCTGTTTTCCTTTCTCATGACCGCTTCTGCCTGGATGGCAGATAGCACCCAGCAAACGGTCATTGATCATTTCCGCTATTCTGTCAAAGATTATTCTTTTCTGAATGCAACCGTGGACTATGGCCTGGGTGATTTGACCATCAAACCCGGTTCCGGACGTTATATCATTTCCGGGATGCTGACTTATGACCCTTCACAAAAACAGCCATGGTTAACATTCACACCGCGAAATGAACAGGTCGATTTCATGATCCAGTTTGATGATTCGGATTCGATCCATTTTAATGGCGATATTAATTTTTCCAATTATAAATCACTCACCTTCAAGGATAAGAATTGTGACATTGACCTGGCTTTACCGCTAAAGATCGACCTAGGGTTACGGCTTGAATTCGGCTTTGGAAACGCCGATATTGATTTATCCGGCCTTCGTATTGAGCGTATGGCAATTGAATGCGGTTTAAGCGATGTCAATCTGGAAATTCATTCCCCTAATCCGGTTCGATCCAGAAAATTGAAAATCGAAAGCGGCCTGGGTGATCTTAATGTAGTCGGACTGGGAAATTTACGGGCCAATGACATTGACCTGGATGTTGGTCTGGGCAGTACGGATATTGATTTTCGCGGTGATCGCCTGGTGGATACGGACTTCAATATTGAAGTCGGGTTGGGTGACTTAGATCTCATCCTGCCGCGACATGCCAATATAAAGATTCGCGTCAGTGATTCTTTTCTCTCCAAGGTATCCGTTCTGGGATTGGTCGAAGAACGGCAGGATTACTGGGTTACACCAAACTGGAAACCGGGCGTTCCGGTCTTGAATCTGGATGTAAGTGTCGGCCTCGGATCGGTCAATATTTCCGTCCGGGAATAATTAAATCAGATTTAATACTTCCTGCACCAGTTTTTCAATTCCAGCCGCGGCTTCGCTGATGCGTTGTGCTTCCATGTAGGCCGGAGTTGACACAATCTTTTGCTCCTTGTCCACTACCATTTCCTGTACCGGACAGGTGACCGGACGGCCTCCCATGGCACGAATATCATTTCCCGTTCCTTCATCGCTGCCGATGGTCAGGTCCGCCTGAATCCCGCTATTACCCATTATTTTGGCCATCATCGCTGGGGCAATGCAAATGACACCAATGGGTTTGCCGGCGTCATGGATGGCAGTAGCCAGAGCTTCTACACCCGGATTCACACTGCAATCAGCTCCCACCATGGCATAGTCACACAGGTTTTTCGCCACCCCGAAGCCTCCGGGGAAAATCAGAGCATCCAGTTCATTCGGGTCCACGGTAGTGATATCCTGAACATTACCACGGGTAATGCGGGCCGATTCCACCAGTACATTCCGGGACATACCGCCTATTTCTTCGCCCGTTTGGTGGTTTATGGTGTGAAGTTGTTCAATATTGGGTGCCATGAAAACCATATCGACCCCGGCTCGGTCCAGAGCCAGCATCGTGATGACCGTTTCCTGAATTTCAGCTCCGTCCAGATATCCGCAACCGGATAAGACAAGTCCTACTGTTGGCATATGACCTCCGATTCATTCATCATTATTTATAGGTTCTTTTTTCGGAAAAGCGACCTGAATATTTCGCTTTAAGCCTTCAAATTTAGTCCTTTTTATCGCAGAGTGCCTAAACAGACCGGTAAATTGCTGTTTATCCAATTGTTGCCAGTCTATTACCGTCCAACTGCTCAACGCTTCCTGCGGTTGGAAAGCCGGTTCCGGGCTGGGTTGTGAAAATTTATGATTCCAGGGACATACTTCCTGACAGATATCACACCCATAGATCCAGCCCTGAAACCGATCACTGAGGTCTTCCGGCAGCGGGCCCCGGTGTTCAATGGTCAGATAAGAAATACATTTCCGTGCGTCCAGCTCATATTCCGTTAGAGCCTGAGTCGGACAAGCATCGATACAGGCCGTACAGGTCCCGCATAAATCGCTGGTAAAAGGCCTATCCGGTTCCAGATCGATATTCAGAATCAGTTCTGCCAGGAAGAGCCAACTGCCGCGATCGCGGGTGATAAGATTGGTATGCTTGCCGATCCAGCCCAAGCCGGCCTGCTCCGCCCAGGCTTTTTCCATGACCGGGGACGTATCCACGCAGGTCAGAATGGTCAGGGATGGGTCATGATCGAGGATTCTACGTTTCAGTGTCATCAATTTCTGTTTGATTAACCGATGATAATCATCACCCCAGGCATAATTGGAAATCTTGACCTTTCCTTCTGTCTGATTGATCCTTTCCCGGGTGGTTCCGGTATAATAATTCATGGTGAGGGATATCATGGTCCTGGCCCCCGGAAAATATTCATGAATATTCATTCGTTCCTTCCGCCGAGTTTCCAGCCAGCCCATAGAGGCATGGTGACCGCGCGCGAGCCATTGCTCCAATCGTTCGGTGGGCTGAGTAAGGGGTTGAGCACGGGCAAAACCAAGGTGGTCAAAGCCCAATTCCCGGGCAGAAAGTTGAATGAGTTCTTTCAGGGACTGAGGGGAGGACGTTGGCGTACTGTCAGGATTGAGTTTCAAGGTAACGCTGACACCACAGGATACCTATGATGGTTTTTACATCAGTAATCTGGCCGCTCCAGACCATTTTCAGTGCATCCGGAACCGCAACGGGTAGGAGTTCAATAAACTCATCCTGATCTGTTTGTTGTCTGCTCTGAATTAAATCCGTGGCAAGATAGAGCCACATTTTTTCATCGCTGTAGCCGATGCAGGGATGGATTTCGGCTAATTCCGTGAATGATTCGGATCGGTAACCGGTTTCCTCTTCCAATTCCCGTCGGGCTGTATCCAGCTTCGATTCGCCCGGATCCAGCTTTCCGGCCGGGAGTTCAATCAGGATTTTCCCCATGGGATAACGATATTGCCGGATCAGCATAAGACGGTCATCCGGCAGCAGGGGAATAATGACTACAGCGCCAGGATGTTTAATATATTCGCGATCCGATAACCGTCCGTTGGGCAGTTCGACCGTATCACGATATACCTTCAGCAACCGACCAGAATATACCTGTTCGGAGGTCCGTCGGCGCTCTTCCAGTTCCATGATGGGCTAACGGTTCAGGACCAGTCCTCAAGCAAAGATTTGGCTTTCTGGATTTCGTCCAGGTCCTCCACAATAAATTCATCCCGGGGAGGAGTTGCAATCACTTCTTTCAGGATTTCTATCGATTTTTTCTTATCCCCTTTCTTCCGAACGATTTGGGCCAGATAGACTTTCTGGGTGGGGGTAGCCAGACCCGTATTCACCGCTTTTTCCATGTTGGCCAGCGCATCATCATTGTCCGGCCAGCTCAACAGAAAGGGAATATATGGCGTTTTAAAATGAACTGCTCCAAGCATAAAATAACCGGCACCGTCGTTATAGGCCGGATCCTTGGCAATAATGAATTCGGAATGTTCCCTCATCTGGTCGGCTACTCCTTCTTTGGCAGCGGCCAGAATACCATAGACTTCGGCCCAACTACCAAGATTTACCAGGTACCAGTAACGGATGGCAACATCATCGGGATACGCTTTCATCAATTCTCGCCCCAGGTCGGTTCCAGCGTTGAATTCTTCTTTCTTTTTATCATCATCGGTATGAGCAAATTTTCCCCGATAATAGTGACATTTCAGTAAATACAAGCCGGCATCGCGTTTTGTGTCCGGATTGGCATAGGCTTTTTCAAAAAACCCGATTGCCTTGGTAATGGCTGCCGCTTGTGCCCGATTGGCCTGGTGTCCTTCGGCCCGGTTATTATACCATGTTACACCTTGTTCAAAATCAGATTGGGCAAAGAGCATTGCCAGCGTAAACAAAGCGATGATTGTATTCCGTATCATGATCCCTCCTGGTTAAAAGTATTCAATGTACGTGAGTTTAATTTCCCGGTTGAAATAATCAATATCTTCATTGTCCTTGTTGAATAAAATATTATTAAAATCGATTTCAATATGCAAATGTTGTACAAAGGTCCAGCGAACCGCCGCATTGAGATAACCGCCCGTATTCAATGCCATCGTCCGGATATCCTTATTATTTTCATTAAAAGCTCCGTTGTATTCCAGCAATAACGCCAATTCAGGGTTTAACTCCATATCAAAGCCAAAATACAGATTGGGGTCTTTGTCACCATCAGCTGTCTCTGTAAAATTGTAATTCACTCCACCGTGCAGACCCATATTCCCCAGGACAAATTTCCAGTTCTTGCTGGCCGCCAGATACACACCGTAGGCTTTGGTGTCATAGCGTTTCATATCCTCACGATACCGGCCAAAGCCCTGGGTATTTATTCCCAGCGACAAGCCCGGCAAGGACATGGTTTCGTCAACGATACGGTATTTCAGATTTGCTTCCGGACGCGGATACCACATTAGGCTGTCATCTCCGATGAAATTATTGGCACCGAATGATACTCCGAACTGAAAACGGTCGGTAATTCCGGCGGACAGCCCCGACATAATCCCTCCGTTGTTCTGAATGCGTAATTCAAATGAAAAACTGCCACGCACCAGAGTCCCGGCCGTAGGTGAGGTGATTAATGTCGTCGGTGGCGGGTAGGACGCCCCCTGCGAAAATACCGACGATATGAGAAATATATAAACGGCAAATTTGTATCTCATTATCTGTTCCATTTTTTATTACTTATCTTCAATTTAAGACGAATCCGGGTATCGGTAACAGCGTTAAATAGTTGCCATTACGGATATAAATATTCCCCCCACCGGGAACGTACCGATTTCACCTGTGCGAGGGGAAGATGGATTTCCTCTGTTTCACCGGGAAATACGAACGTAACATAGCCTCCCGCAATATCCACCAGTCGAATATCAACCATTTCTCCGCTCTTGTATTGCAGCCGATCCCAGACGGTGACGGGAATACGCACCGGATGAGGCGGTGAAACACCCGATCGACGAATATCCTTAATAATAAGATCCGCTTCATCCAGAATATTTCCGGTGCGGGGTTGAGGATAGGGATATATTTCATCGGCCGGCGCCATGTCCAGTTCAATGTAACTGACTTCTTCTCCCTGTCCATCATATTCCCACAACTTTTTCGCGCCGGATTGAACATCAAAGTCATATACAAAGCGGCGAATGGGAATATGTCCCGGATTACGGTACCAGGCTTCCTCCTGAAGATAACCCAGGTAATTATAATGGAAACGGATCATTCCATACGATTCCCCCGTTACGGTAAAGAATGTGATTTTTTCCAATGTTCCGTCCGGTTTGAAATGAAAATCGGTACGGGAACCGGTAAAGGATATATTGTCCGGTTTCTGATATAGAAAATTCCGAAACGAATTGGCCCAAGCTTCCTCTGGATCGTAAATCGTCTTGCGGGTTGCCTGCCGGGATTTATCAAAATAGGTGACGGAGGCCAGGACTCCTTTTTCGTCATACTGATAAAGGCGCTCCTGCCAGACAGTGTGGGCATTATCCAGAAATAATACCGAAACAGGAAGATCCTGATCATCATAGTAGACCTTCAGGCCTGGAATACCGATCTGTAATGAATCGATCTGACGTCCGATTTGCATATCCTTTTCGGAAAGAAAATAACGGACGGATTGGGATGGGAAAGCAGTGATAGGGCTATTGAAGACTGCGGCTCCGCAGATAATCGCTATTGCAGCGATCAGCCCTGTTGTCCGGATATTAATTCGGTTGTAAATCCTCATCCAGGAAGTTTGATAGACGATAGCGTTGGATCAAGCCGGAAATGGGATCGCAGATATAAATGATCCCACGATTATCCACGGTGACGGCTGAAGGATAGGCCAGCTCCCCCCAACCTTCCGTCACCAGAATGGTATCCACTAGCGTGCTGTCGGCGCCATCGAAGACCCAAATTGTTGTATCAATTCTGGTCTCCTCCACGCCGGCTTTCTTGAAGAAACCACCTTCAAAGTCAAAGACCTGGATCTCCCGCGCCCCGGTATTGGCAATATAGATCATTCCTTTGTGGTCTACGGCAATGTCCCTAGGCTGCTGGAACCTTCCCAGATCCATAATGTCATTGACTCCTCCCGTATAGGTGGAAGTAAAGGTTACATAGGAGCCAGTAACGATGGGACGCACCTTGTGGGCCCCAAATTGCGATCCCAATTGTGTATAAAACAGATTTCCATTTTCATCGGCGTCTACGCTCACTGGATGATTGGCAAACCCGGCTCCGGTACCATATTCCACCACCGTCTGGCCAAAAATTCCGGTAAAGGACCATACTGAGTTCCCGGTTGATAATTTCAACAGGTCAACGCGCTGAAAATCAATTTGAAGCAAGCGATGATCCGTGCTGTCTTCTCCCCCAGCATCGCTGACAACGATATAATTTGAAAAATCCTTAATAGTTGTAATCCCCGTAAACCGCGATAATTCCGATTCGTAGTGAATGTCGGTAAAACTGTGTCGCGGATTCGCTCCGTCATAAAAGAGATGCGGTCGTAATAGTGAATCAATCTTGGCCTGAGGCGCTGCCCACTGGACCTGCGTCATAGTCCAATCCCGGTCATTCAGAAGTTCGGTCCATTCGTCCGTCCCGGCTGTTAGCGTTATGGTAGATCCATTCTCATGGACAAAGGTCGCAGCAGCGGCTATACTGTCGATCCCGGTCTGATTCCAGTAATGATTCCAGCAGAAAACCCGCGCACTGCCATCAATAAAGAACACATTCATTTTCTTATCAATATCCACATCTAGCGGAGAGATTGTCTGCCCCTGGTCATCCACCAGGCCGGATAGTTGATCATACGCCGGCTGAGGTGTTCCACCCTGATCCAAAACCAGAATCCGGTGCGCGGCCGAATCGGCAATATAGAGTAGCCCGTCCTGAGCAATGGAAATGTCCATGGGGGTTTGTAATCCCATTGCAGCATCCCATACTGGACTCAATTGCACATAGGTTGTATCTCCGGCTCCGAAAATGTTGTCATTATTCACATCGGAATAGTACGGTGTGCGTTCGACGCAGCCTGTAAGCAGAATTAAAATTACCAACGGATAAAACCCGAATGATTTGACCATCAGAAGGATACTCCAATGCTTAAACGAACCGGATCGGATAAATGAATCAGATTGGTGTAGGAATAATTCACATGAAACAGCATCGCACCGAGCTTAATCTGCAACCCCATCCCCAGGGATAGATTTTCTTCGTCCTTATTTGATTTATATCCGGCACGTAAATATAATACATCCAAAATCAGGGCTTCCATCCCGGTGGCAATGTATTCGGTATTATCCACGGGATGATTGAGCTGGGTCGAAAACGTCACGACGGTCAGATCATTAGTAAGAACATCCATGGCGGCACCAACTTGGAACATGGTCGGTGGTGAAAAATTGGTAAAGGTGGACGTTAGCAATATTTCTTCTCCCGTATCTTTATCAAGGACCACTTTATCATAGGTCCCTTCCGGAGCCGTTTGATTCCCAAAATGAGTCAAGGCAGCCGAAAACCGCAATGATTTATATCCCGTCCAGTAGAAGGTTCCCATGTCCAGAAGAACATTGCTCATGGTGTTCCCGGCCAATTCTTCCTGCACATGTTTTACTGTAATTCCAAAGCTGAACCGGTCCGTCATGCGTACGCTATATGCAAGACCGAAGAACTGATCCTGAAAAGTGAAATAATTTCCGGTCCCATGAGGGTAATACTCCGTCGTCTCCATCATGGGCGCCATGTGCAGAATCCCTGCCATTAGGCCGAGGTAGTGCGGACCATTAACATGTTTTACACTGCTGAAAAAATCATAATTGATGTCGGCCGGCCAGGATATGCGCGTGGCTATCAGTTCCGTATTCTTCAATTGGGCTATGCTGGCTGGATTGTAATAGAGCGAGCCGGCATCCTGGTTCAATGCCACCACGGCTTCCCCCATGCCCATGGCCCGCCCGCTGACACCGATCTTCAGAAAAGTAAAGACAGATGTTCCGACCCTTTGTCCGCCCAGGATGGGAAAGAAATTCTGTCCGTTCAGCATGACCGTCAGTAGGAAGAGGATAATGGGAAATCTCTTCATCATGTTAAAAAATGAATTGTATTCCCAGTTCCGCCGAACGCGGTCTGCGGAATCGGGCCGGGTTGATATTGGGGTTGGGTTGATTGATTAAATTATAGCCGATGACTTCGCCGGGATTGTAGCCGCGACCCGTATAGGGATTGATTCGTCGTGGAATCCGCATATCAGTCAGATTTTCCACTTCTAGTAATAATTTCAGTTTGAATCGTTCAAAATCATAGGTCTTGAACAGTTTTAAATCCACTGTATTCACTGGAATCTCGGAAACATAGAAATATGGCTTATCGCTTTCCTGGGTCCCAATGAAATAGCGTACACCGTCTACCTCAATATAGCCGTCAGGATATTCACTGGTTCCCTTGACGTAGCGTGTATAACGACGCCCGGTTTGATAATCATAGCGAATTGTGGCACCCCAGCCCCGGGGATGACGATAGGAAAGATTCATAAACGTCTGGATTGGACGATCCCAGCTTACGAAATTCTCACCCAGCGGTTTTTCCGCGATCTCCCCGGCCTGGACCAGAAGGTTGTCCAGGGGACTGCTGCTCTTCCCGGTCACAATGGAATAATTAAAATTCAGATCCACAAACCAATTCCGGAAGACCCGGCTTTTCACAATGGCTTCTATCCCCCGGGCCCGGGCGTAATCCGCGTTGAAATACATATTGAAGGACAGGTATGAATATTTCGGATTGGACGGTTTGATTGTCTGGGACGTTTCATAATCAAACATGTCTTTCCAATAAGCCTTTAATTCCAGAACCTGGTCTTCACTGAAGCGATGCTTGATTCCCAATTCATATTGAACCGTTGTTTTCGGATCCAGGTTGGGGTTGCCGAAAACCTGGTAGGTGGATTCGGAATTGGATTTCAATTTGGCATAGACATATTGGAATGTGGGCAGCTGGGAAAAATGACCGTAGTAGAAATACAATACATCATTATTCGTGACCGGATGTGAAATACCGAAACGGGGACTCAACCGGCCCTTCCCCCGGTAACCAGCGAAAGCAAAGGTTTCATCATGGAATTTCTTCCGAGCCGCATCGGTAATGATTATGGAATTCAGATCATTGATGGCGTCTTCCACGTATTTCCCCGGAAACCAATAATCATACCTCGTCCCGATGTTAACCGTCATCCCCTCAAATTGCAGGCGATTCTGGATATAGACCGCACCATAGGTCGTTGTGACCTTATACTGGTCATAATTGGCACCGAAGCCGGAACTGCCGGCCCAGGGTTCATCAATATCCAACACCTGAAGATTAACAACAGTATTTTCGAAACCCATTTTCACTTTCTGGCGTTCTGATACCTGATAGATCCAGTCCAAATCGGTTCGAAAATTGTCACTGAACAGATCATACCACTCCGGAGCAAACCCGGTATCATAGAATTCATCACCATAGTAAATTCTGATATTTCCATCGGAATCCAATGGAATATAGTTTGTCGGTTCCAGATCCAACCGCTCTTGATACTCGGTCCAGTGTTTATCCTGTACCGCGCTATGTTCCATTGTAACAAACCGGCCGAGCGTCACTTCGTAAAATGTGCGCGTATTGATGGTATGAGTCCAGTTCAGATTGATGAGTCTGGTGTCCCGCGTAATTGTGTTGTAGGAATCCAGGATTTTCATATAGGAGTAAGGGAAATACGTATTGGAAAAGGCGCGTGGCATAAAATAGCCCTGATTAATATTCAGTGATATATCATAGGATAAGGCCAGTTTTTTTAACCCGGAAATATTCCAGGTTAATTTATACATGGCATGCCAATCATTGTTTTCCCGCAGGGCGAGGGATTGGTTCCATTGATCTGCCGTTTTATCGCTCACGCCTGGTAACGTCCAGTAACGATGGGGGTAGAGTTGATGGGCCGTTGGCAGATAGCCGTTATAGGATTTGCCATATCCGTTGAGGAAAAAAGAGAATTTTCCAGGTAAATCGATTCCCAGCAGCGCCGGGAATTTCTCCAGCAGCAGGGACGGACCGCCGATATTGAATTCCAGCCGGTCCGAATTCACGTGATCGATATATTGCCGGGTAAGACCCCAATTATCACTGGTATATTTCAATGCTCCTTCAAAATGTTTACGACCTTCCTTGAGTTTGATATTGACAATGCCAGACATGGCCTGACCATATTCGGCATTGTACCCTCCCGTCACCACTTCCAGTTCTTCGATTGCTTCCGCATTCACAAAAACATTTCCCGAATACCCGGACAGGGGATCTTTTACTGACATTCCATCCACGATGAACAGACTTTCGTCGATACGCCCGCCGCGAATATGAATTTCATTATCCTGAGTCGTGACACCAATCTGATCGGAAAGTATATCTTCCACACTGTTCACAGCCTGATTGGCAATATCTTCACTGCGAATCCGGCTCATGGATGAGGTTTCATTGACATCAAACAGGGGCTTTTTCCCGACCACCACAACTTCTTCCCCTAAAGACAGCACCGTTTCTTCCATGGGAAAGTCCAAGGTCAGGCGTTCACCGCTTTTGATATGTATTCCGGTTTTAAGTAAGACTTTATAGCCAATGATGGATGCTTCAATGTCATAATCACCGGGAGCAATGTTGCGAATGGAATAATATCCTTCCAAATCACTGGAAGCACCCCAATAGGTTCCTTTGATGAATACATTGACCCCGATCAAAGGTTCTTCCGTCGCCGCATTATATACGCGTCCCTGGATTGATCCTGTGGTTTGGCCAAAGCTAACCTGAAGGATTAGGAAAAGGAGTATCATTCGTTTCATCGTAGGAAATAATCCTCCAGCAAAAATTCCAAAAACTTAGCGGCCGAACCGTTTCCTTCGATGATGGGTTGAATCCCGTTGTGCAGTGGGATGGAGAACAGAACGACATTCCCGGAAACGGTCGTGGGTGAAGCCTGAAATTTTCCACCGGCAGAAACAATATTACCGTCAATCCGATAAAACGTGTTATAGGATGAAAATACCAAGGAATCGGGTGTGAAGTGCTTCACCCGGATGGCGATTAACTGTGATGTTTCCAAGTCTAGGGAATCGCTGATATCCGATTCCAGCACCGTCCCTGATAATAAGCGGCCGTTGGGATTGATGACATTACTGGCGCTTATGGGAAACCAAGTAAAGGTGGAATCTTTCAGTTCCGGTGCATTGATGAAAAAATTTCCACCGTTCAGAATATAGGCCAGAATACTTCCGCTGGCATCCAGATAGGTCTCCTTGCCGGTGGTGGCAGAATACCAGATTACATGCTTGAAATAACTCAATGTGGCCTGTACATCGGTGGCGGAAAATGGTAATGCATCGCCGATTTCCCAGACGGAAAAATTCCCTTCTCCTACGATTGCGGCCAGGGTATTGCTATACCACTCCTGTGCTACATTGCCGTTATCCTGGGGATAATCATCCACAATGAGGACATCTCCAGATACGGGCAGGACTTTCCAGAAGGACGGCTCATCGACATTATTTGTATCCGGAAATTGGATGATATTGCTTTCGGCCCCTGCGATATCCCTAGTTTTGGCGTAAAACGTATGGAATCCCGGCGAAAGTCCAGTGAGAGTTATACTGGCATAGCTGGCGGCATCCAATTGTTGCCAGCAGGAATCACAGATCGAATCCAAGGCGTAAAACACATCAACGATGGATTCCTTACCATCCTGATCATATAAATCCCATACAAACGTCCGGGTGGGAAAAGTGAAACTGGTGTCGCTGTTAATATCAGCGGCCAGAGGATTACTGCGGAACCGGAAATGTATTTCCGGTGGAGAATTCTGGATCGGGAGCGTAATGACTGCCGGAGTAGGATCCACCAGACTGTCCCGATCTATGGCCTTAACCTGAAACGTAAATATATCCAGATCGGTTTGGATGGGAACGAAGAATAAATGCGCTTCTTCCGTCGTGTAGGTCCAGTCAGATTCATTGCTCCATTTATAGTAATATCCCACTACTTCACCATCACTGTCTTCTCCCCACCAATGCAAGAACTGCCGGCTGGACATCACGGTGGAAAAGGCGCCTGTCAAGGTATCCCATTGATGCAGTGAATCGGGATTCCCGTCAAAATCATAGACCCAGGCCGTATCGTTTTGTGTTTCCCCCGTTTCAGGATCGGTCCACTGGGAAATACTGTCAACGGCGAGGTATATCGTATCCCCGGCTACCAGCGCCAGGTAGGTTTCCGGGGACTGGGCCGAAATGGGGTCGGATTCGTCATCGTATTGCCACAGTTTACACCCGGCAAACACCGTCAGAATGATGAATGGAATGAAATGATATATTTTCATAAGAATGAGGGCGGAGCGGAGGAACCTCCACTCCGCCTGAGAACTTTACCGTACCAAAAGCATCTTCTCCTGAGCCAGGAATGAACCCGCCTTTATCCGATAAATGTACATTCCGGTACTGACCGGTTCACCAAAATCATTGGTACCGTTCCAATTAACCAGATGCATTCCCGGACTGAAGGATTCATTCACCAGGGTGCGAATGACCCGGCCATTGATATCATAAATGACCAGTTTCACGTTTTCCGCTGATCCTAAGTCAAACCGGATTTTAGTTTCCGGATTGAAAGGATTGGGGTAGTTCTGATGCAGTGCGTACGTCATAGGTTGCACAACATAGTCGTCGTTAACACCCAGCTGACCCAAGTCTGCCAGGTCACGGATCTGAATTTTATAGGATCCGTAGCTGAAGTTGAAGACACCGGTTACGGATGCCAATGTTGTTCCGACTTCCAGCGTATTCATGAATCCGTCGGCCGCAGCATTGGCCATGTCATCATCTATCAAACAGGTAACGCCGGAGCCGTCATCGACGCTCCAGTCATACTGATTCACGGAGGAAACCGTCACGTTCGCGAGGGTTACCAGAGTGCCTTCGTAAGACTCTACTTCATCCGCATCCTGGGCCAGATCGGCTGTACCTACCGGCATCGGATCCACATTATGACCGGAAGAATGAACCGTTACGTTGGTAATATCAATGAGCTTGGTATTATTATCATACTTGAAATGCCAGACCGGATCATATTCTTCCACCGTTCCTGTGACGGTCACAGAATCACCGCGGGTGAGTTCAACACCATCGACCGGATCGAAAATAATACCATTCCAGGATCCGGTACCGGACTGTAATGCATAAGCACCATAGCCACTGTAAGCCTGGGCCGTATCAGCTGTAACAATTCCACTCACGGTCACTTCACAACCATTGAAAGGCGAATCAGCCAAATCCCAGGTCGTATACTGGATATCAGCAATGGTCAGTGGCCCGTCCTTCGTTACGTAACCGAATTGAAAGGCTGTTGTGTCATAAGGCAACACGCTGGTCTTGGGAGCCGATTGTCCCGTTCCGTCATCAGTAGCAGAGATGAAATAGTTCACTCGCGCACCTTCCGTACCGGTCGCAGGGATATCTCCGGACCAGGTTAGTCCCGATGTATTGGTCATGGCGACGGATTGATAGGCCCCGCCATCCACCGAATAAGAAATTTCAGCGGAAGCAACAGTCGAATTATCCTCGATATCCACCTCAATCGTCACGGCATCGGCGGTACCCGGTACACATGGTGTCCGGGCAGGATTCATAATATTGGGGGGGCCGGCACCAAAAACGATATCCGATGGATATAGCGGTTCCAGTTTATAGGCCGTAGAATCGCTGTATGAACCGTAGTGATGATAAATCCAACCTTCAATGGAACTGATGAAACTACCAACCGGAGGACGACCGAATTCATTTTGCCAGACATTGAGACTATCAGAGTCATCATCAACATTGACGGTTCCGGTTCCGTCATCGATGGACCATTCACCATAGGGCAGATCATTTTGAATCACAATGGCTTCTTCAACCCGAACCGATACGTTCCCCCACTGCTCTGCTTCCGTAGGCCAGCGCAGATCACCGGTATTCACAAGCGGTGGTGTAGGTGGCGTTAAACCGAAATCAAGAATATTGATGGGTTCGGTAATGAATAATTCTGTCATGTTCGACGGACCGGTTGAGTATTCAGATACAAATCCTGTGGCTTCGATCAGATCGCCTTCATAGAGGACAGGGAAGGCTGTTGAATCCGGATCATAGGAGAGAATGGAACTCCAAGGACCGCCACTGGTATCCTGGAAAATGAATTTAATACCGGAACCGGCATAACTCAGGCCGGTGGGCATTGTAACCACCCCAACTACCGTCACCGTCTGTCCCTGCATGTAGGACGTATCCGATTGACTATCAGAACCGGCCGTTAACAGATCACTGTAAAGAACCTGTTGAATCCGTTGAATCCGGGTATTTCCAGCTTCGACCACATCCCGGGCCAAGCGGGGTTGAATTTTCCGGTTACTGAAAGAATAATCCATACAACCTACAACTTTGGCCAGACTGTGGCCCATCTGGGGAGCATAATAATAATCCCAGCGATCATCCAACCTGACGGAGTTGGTGCCATCGGTGACGGACCATTCACCGAATCCCAGATCAGGATCATCGACGGAAACACTCTGCACCTCCACCAGACAACCTTCATAGGCTTCTTCATCGGTACCACCGGTTCCCACTTCTCCAGGAGTCACCACAGCCGGTGGAATGGGAGTCATGGCCGGACCATGTACCACCACATCCGTGGCATCAACCAATTCGGTCATGCCATAGTATTCCGTTACAGTCGCAGTAATGGTAATGGAATCACCTTCGGCAACCGAAGAAACGGGATTCCCGGCATCATCAACAAAAGAAAAAGTGTCCCAACCCGAAGATTGATAGCACATGACACCATTCCATGGTCCGGGTGCATCCTGAATAAACATGTGTTTATTTCCGCTACCCCAGAATTCTGCCGTGACAATGGCGGTTACCGTTACTACCTGACCGTCCAACGGAGAATCTCCGGAAGCATCAGCTGTGTATTGAATATCATAGATTGTCGTGCCAGATGCTAATTCCGTAATCCAGGTTTCCACCAGATCACGGTCAGTTTGAGATAACATGCCTCCCGGGGGCATTTGTCCACCATAAACACCGGTGTTATTAATTTTATTCCACAAAACGGATCCACTGGGGTCACCGCTGGCAACACGCAGGGCGGAGTAGCCTTGCGCCGATACATCTACCAGATTTCCAAAACTGTTCCCCGTGGTTAAATCCAGTCCACCGCTTCCAGGATGACATTGGGTACAGTTATTATTCCAGATGGGTTGGATTTGCGCATCATAATCCACAGTCTGGGCTCCCGCCAGACTAAACCCAATGAAGAGTATTAGCAGGATTTTCTTCATCTTATCTCCTTTACTTTATGATAAGGAATTTTCCTTCCTTTATTTCGTGAGACTCCAAGTTTTCAACAGTAAATAAATATAGCCCGGAAGCAATGGCCTGGTCATATTCGGAAATCAGATCCCAGGCATGTTCACCACCGCTAAGAACGGGATGTTTGGTGTGATCAATATTGCGAATATCTCCCCCCTGGTAGGTTGCATCATGTTTTATCGTTTTAACCAAATCTCCAGCCAGGGTGAAAATACGAATTTCAGCCTGGGTCGGTAAATTCTGAAACCAGATCATCTGTTCACGGTTACTGTAGCCGTCCCAGGCCGCCTGTCCCCGGTAAGGATTGGGATAGACGCTGGGTGAACCACTCCAGGATGAATCCGCCCGTACACCGGGATAAACATATTTCCGGTTGGAATAAATGGTACTTTCCAGACTGGCCAGATTGGACGCCGGATCACCTCGGTCGAATGCTGTTACGGTAAAATAATTTAACCAGCCGTTTTTCACACCAACATTCTCAAATTTATACTGATAATAGCGACCGTCGATGAATACACTATCCGGCTCTCCTTCGTCATTGGTAATCTGGATGGGGGAAAGTCCACTATTATACCCGATGTCATTTCCCGCAACATCAAATTCTCCCAACAGAGAAAATTCATCTTCCAATCCGTTATCGGTTTTCCGGGCTCCATATACACGATAGCCTTCAAAATCTTTTTCATGACTGATGGGATCAATGAATGATTCGGCATTGTTCTGCCAGTAAATAATGACGGATTGATCGTCTACCTTGAGTGTCATATTGGGTACGGGTGGCGGTTCAGGCAGAATGTATCGATCTAATCGGCCGTTCAGATTGATATCTTCCCCCTCGTCCAGTTGATTGTTCCGGTTTTTATCCTCACCATCGTAGGCCTTTTGCGCCCAGTCCTTATTGATATGAAGATTCTCCCGCCGGGCCGCCGAATTATCTGTGGCTGAGGCCCATAATCCGGCCACGATCGTAAAAGCAGCCGTACATGTATCACCGGGCGGAAGAGCCCAGGATGACGAATCGGGGGCAATGGGAACCGACCCCAAGGGACCGATGGACACCAGCATCAACCAGCTGTCAGGTCGGTTGGGGTACCCATTGGAGTACAGAGGATCGTCAGGCAACCCCTTGGGTACATTGGATGTCATTTTATCATAACGTTCAAAATCCGTTAGGGGCATGGAATAAAATGGATAGTCAGTATTGTTGGAATTGGTCCACACCCACTGTTGGTAATGGGACTGTAAATATTTCCGCGGCACGGCCCCCCCCAGTGGTGAAATCCCGATGTAGGACTCGGCCCAGCCATCATCACCGTCGGCATCGTATTGATAGCCGATATCCCGGGGATAACCGGCTTCATCAAGGGATACATCAAAGCCATCCAGGTTGTCCGACCAAGTGAAACCTCCACCGGGAATATAAATGCTGGTATAGTTCATATTGGCTACGGAAACATCGGCCCAGATCCCGGTATAAATATCCTTGATGGTATCCGGGGATGAGTTCACAATGGTGTAGTTTAATATAACAAAGGCATCGGCAAAGGAGAAATTCCAGGCATAGGACGTCAGTTGAATATCGATTCCCAGTGGGATATGATTGGGAATTCCCACAGCATCATCAGGAGCGGCACCGTAATCTTTGAATTTCAATAAAAAATCCTGATGAGATTGGGCGAAAGGGGAATAATACTGCGCCATGGAATCCTGTGATGTGGAGGATATGGAGGAACGGATTGTGAGATCGGAATTGGCAAAAAATTCGAATCCTTCCACTCCGGACTCAAATACACCGTCAACAATAGCCGTGGAAACCCGTTTTTCTCCGTGAACCAGTCCTCCGACCCACATTCCAGCGAAGGAAAAATGTTCAATATTTTCCCGCAGAATTTCAGAATGTTGACGGTATGCGCACGACGGTTGGATGCGTCCGTTAATTTTATTCCAGCCATTCCCTAAAACACCAAAATTCGTCACCGTCAATCCTAGCTGTCCCACGGAAGTATATTTATCATAGACATCACTGAAAGCTAATTTGGGGTGGCGGGAAAAAGGATGTGTATCGTTAAGTTGGCCAAAAGCCATCCCCACGAGGGTAAACAGAGCCATATTGAAGGTCAGGGTACGAAGCATCACGGATTGATTAATGTCTCCATCTGATCATTATTTTATACAGTTGGCGAGGTCCAAGTTACGAGTCGTTGTTTGAGGATAAAACCGTGAAATCACTATCATTTTAAATATATTATTTTTTTCGTCTGCGACCTGCTACCGCTTTTCAGGACCAGAAAATACACACCGGCCCCCTGGTTGATGGGATGCCAGGAAAAAAGGTAGGAATCAGGATTCAGGAATCCGTGATATACCATTGCCACTTCTTGTCCCTGGAGGTTCCAGAGGGACAGGCGGTAGGCATTTGCCTCAGTGATATCTACAGGAATGGTGACCCGGGGATTGAAGGGGTTTGGATAGGGATTCGCCAGTTGGAAGCGGGCCGGTAACATGACAGCGGGACTGATGGTCAAAGGTTGATTCCAGGCCCGGCCCGGCGTTCCCAGATCGCCGGCCCCGTAGGGCTCCTGTGACGTGTACCAGGATGACGGATCGTTATTATCAAGGGCAAATTCCCGGATATGCATCGAAGCACCATTTTCATAGGGAAAGGACGATGTATAGTCGATTTCATCCACATAACGACCGACCGAATCCAGTAAAATGATTTCATCCTCCGTATTGGATAAAACGAAACTGTTGGCTACATAATCCACTGGTACACCACCATTCAAGGCTCCGTCACCATTGCGCCCAATGACAACATAATCACCGGGCTGAATGACCAGACTGGTGGAAATCTGGTGATAATCACTGCCCAGGTCGCGAATGACCCAGTCCTGTAAATCCCAGGCCACCGTATCATTATTATATAATTCGATCCATTCCCCGTAGGAATCACTGACCCGGCTGGGATTAGCCATGACTTCCGAAATGACGATGGGGATTGTGGCATAGACAATATCATCGAATTCCAGATCCAGTATAACCGGAATATGATCGGAAGCATCATATAATGCATTTGCGACTGTTGCTGAAACGGCGGCATTAGAACCATCGTTAATGGCCATATTGAAATGATTTCCGTCATTCCCATAAGCCTGGTATGAACCCGGCACATAATTAATATCCGTATCGCTGAGAATGCTGGCCGACGCGAATAACCAGTCAAATCGATCATCCATGCCGCCATAATTACCGCCCCGGGATGACTGGGTATGCACATCGGAATAGGATGAATTATTATGCCAGACCCCAATCCGATTGACCGGGTCGAAACATTGACCATCATTATCACTCTGAGACTCAATCAGGGCCTGAAATCCGCCTTCAGCATTGTCGTACACATTGAAATCACCCCCGAGAAGGAAAGGTGTTTCAGGGTCTAGCGTATTCAGATAATTGCGCAATTCCGTGGCTTCCGCGGTTCGTTCATTCTCATCGGATGTGGTTGATCCTGCCTTCAGGTGGGCGCCGTACAGACGAAAAATCAGTCCCGAGGCATTGTGCTGCATGACGAATTCAATCACATCCCGCCGACCGTAGGTTGACGTTGTGTTAATGCGGGAAGTGCTGATGAAGGTAAAAAATTCCGGTTTATAGAACAGGGCGATATCCACATTGGTCTGGTTTTGATCGGTAAAGGGTGCCCCGGCCCAGGTGGTGCCCTGATCATTATTCAGAACATTGGCCAGGAAGGCGTTATATCCGGCCTGATTCTGGATTTCTTCCGTTATGATAATGTCCGGGGCGGCATTGTCAATTACAATCCGCAGCGCACTTTCCTTGGCAGCGTCACCTCCGCTGAAGTTCAGGACATTATAAGCCATAATCCGGTGCGTGGAAGCCCAGGAGAATGACAGGAAAAGGAATAGAATAATTCGGTTCTTCATTTATAAAATCCGTGTTGTTATCGCAGGGTTAAATATAGGATAAAATCACCGGGGAAGCGGTCATAAAATCGAGGAAACACAGCAGAAATTCGCAGCGAAAATCAACGCCGTTACCCCGATCACATTGTTCCGGAATTTTTGGTTTTCCCCACTATACGTGGAATGAGAATCAGACTAACCCGGAAGCTGTAAAATAATCGAATCTATCGTACCGCCTGCGAGGCGAATTGGAATTGATAGCCCTGAGCCACCAAATTGGGGATCTCTTCCTGCAAGACTTCCAGCGTAGTCCGCTTGGCATGACCGATCCCTACCGCCGTTCCCCATTCTTCCGCTTTTTCCGCCAATTCCTTCAATTGTTCCCGAATCAGAGCCGGATCGAATTCATTGTCCAGAAATACATTCCGACGCCGGGTTTTGACGCCCAGCCGGGTCATGGTGGATTCCCCCACCGTCTTGGCCGTTGTCCGGCTATCGATGAAATATTTCCCCAGGTGCTTCAGAGTCAGTCCCAGGACCCGCATGACCCGGACATCCTCCGTCGCTTTTGACCCCTGGTGATTATTCATTCCCACAGCCTGGGGGATGAGATCAAACGCTTTCCTGATCCGGTGTTCCAGTTCCGTACTGGTATGGGTGGTTTTCAATACAAATTGATCCTCACCACCCCGCCGGGCATAGGATTCCATGGGCATATGAATAATGACTTCCTTCCCTTTTCCTACCGCTGTTTCCGCAAAAACGGCGCTGTTTCTATGTCCCGGAATGATGGCACAGGTCAGAGGAACGTCCAGCGCCAGAAAACCATCCGATATTTCATCATTCCGATAGCCGAAGTCATCGATAATTAAGACGATAATTCCGCGGGCGGCGGGCAGGACATCCGTTTCCTGCGGCGGAAGGGGCGGCGATTTGTCAGGCCCCTTTTCGGGACGAAATACCATGACGATGACTGTCAGAAAGGCCGCTAGCAGAACGACGTTCAGCGCAATGGAATAATAAAATTTCTTTTTATACGTCATCAGGGCAGGGTTATGGCAATATCAAGGACCTGCGGCATGGTAAGATCCTGTGACCCGAACCGAAAACCGTACTGGATCGCATAACGACCGGTGCGAATGCCAAGACCCGATGACAGGGACTGAACACCATCACTGTGTTCGTACCCCAGATTCAGAATTAACTGTTTCCATTGCACCTGTCCCCCCAGGCGGGCGATGATACCTTTTGTCTGGGTCGTGGATTCCAGGCTAGCCAACAGCACGGGACGAAACAGGGATGCTTCCCAGGATTTCTCCACCCCGACAGAAAGCCGGCGGGGAAATCGGGCCTGGCGTCCCTCCCACGACGAAAAGGTTCCCAGGTTCAACAGGGATATTCCGACTTTCAATTCCTTTCCCAAAGATTGAATCAGGCCGACATCCAGAGCCAGTCCCCGGGTATGAAAAGCAGAGATATACATATTGACCGCTTTCACACCAATGCCCCAGCGAATATTGTTACGGGACCGGGCATATTGGGCCTGCAGAAAGGCCCCGTAGCTGTCAAAGGTCGCCAGCGGATCATCGGTGGGAATGTCGGTCCGGTATTCCAGTCCCTGCAACGCCACATAGCGGCCGGTAACGCCGAAGGTTCCCCCAAGGCGATCGGTGGTATAAAAAATCGTGGTGGACTGCGTGCCTGCCAGCCAGGTACCATGACTTAGTTGCAGTTGCGGTTGCATACGGTGCATCAACCCGGCCGGATTTACCGGCACTGATGATGAAAACGTTGGCTGGGCACCCACAGCTAGATTCTCCGCGGTGGTCGGAATGGCAAGAAATCCGGATCCAATGGCAAACAGACTCGAAACCAGGATGATAAGAATAAATGAAATCCGGGTATTCAAAAAGAAAACCCGAATGTTAATATATGATTGATTCCGGATGTGGCATCGATGGCTATGGCATAATCAATGGTACTGTCATCTGGATGTCGAAAACGGTATTTCAATCCCGTTCCGAAGGCCACCCGACCATTGCCGAACCCGGCCCGCATATAATATTGATCACGATAGGTATATTCCACTCCGGCCCGGACAAGGGGTGCCAGATAAGTGCCGCCATCCATGTAAACACCGGCATCCGCCGTCACGCGGAACATTTTTATCGGCGTGGATATCCCCAAACGATAACTGGCGGGGAATACATCTTTGTACGGCCCCCCTTCGGCGAAAACATTTCCGCTGTTCCAGTGATAACCGGAATTCAGATCCTGAACCACCAATCCGATTTGCCGATCCTTGGGTAATCGTACCAGGATACCAATGTCAAACCCACTGCCATTTCCCTTAAGATTGTCGGCATTCAGGGGTAAATAATGATACATGATTTTGAGATTGGCACCCACCGCCAGCCATGGTTTGATTTGTTGGGCAAACCCGATAAAAAGGGCCATTTCACTGGTCGTTAGCACTCCGGTTTTTTCTCCCGAGGAGGTTCGGCCATCAATCCCCGTCGTCGCAGTGCGCAACAGGGCCAGACTGACTCCGCCCGCCGGCGGAAGTTTCGTCCCAAATCCCACGGCAGTCAATTGCCGGTCCAGGGGCAGGGCATGATGAATCACGGATACCTGTGGACGGGAAAAAAGAGCCGGGGCGGCCGGATTATGATACGAGGCAAAACCATCGTCAATGACGGCCGTAAAGGCTGACCCCATGGCCATGGAACGAGCCGTGGTCCCCATGCGCAGGAAGGAGCCTGAATAACCAGCGATATTCGTAGCCGCCATCAGCAAGCCGGAGATCAGGAATAATATGAGAATATTTTTATTCATTTCAATACGATTAACTTAATCCATTCCGTCTTCGTGTCGTATTTCAGACGGATAAAATACGTCCCGTTGGCCACTCGGCGGCCGGAAGCATCCCGGCCATTCCACTTCAGGGTTCCATCTCCGGTGGTACGGTCATATTTCCGTCGTACCACATGTTCCATGGCAAAATTATACACATCCATATCAATCACGAAAGAGGTCTTGACATCGGTATGAATGCGCACATAACCATCGTCGCCCTGAATATTATGGACATCGGGCGAAAAGGGATTGGGATAGGCATAGATCTGATTCGGATTGTATTCCGTTCGGAAAATTTTCCAGGCCGAACCATCCAGATCACGGGACCGGGCCAATCCGTCACCGGTTCCTATCCATATTACGGGAGTCGGATAATAGAGACGCACATCCAGGGCTGCAGCATAGACTTCATCGCTCAGGATTTCATCCGATTGCAAGGGTGTCCCATCACGGGCAGGACGGAACAAGGCCCAAGTTTCGCCATCTTCCGATTTCCACAACCCCCGGTCGGAAGCGGCCAGAATAATGGAATCCTGAGTCACTACATTATAAATACGTTCGCCAACCAGGGTCCTGTGCCAGGTCAACCCATCATTGTCAGTCCATGATAAACCCCGTTCCTCCGTCGGATCATCGGCATTCAGACAGGCCGCCCAAATCCGTCTTCGGCCGTTCCAGTCCTGCTTCGCCAGACCAACCACGAAATTTCCGGTAATATTATTGGTCGGATAAAAATAGTGTTGCCAGTCGACGCAGCCGCCGGCGCCAATGAGACCACGATTGATACCGTTGGCCGTACCAACCCAGATCGTATCGCCATAGGCCAGTACGGAAAATCCTTTATGATTATGGTTCCCGCCACCGGATGGATCCCTGGGATTGAGATAAAATTCCTTCAATATTTCTTTCCCACCGGACAATACATAGGCTGAATCGGCACAGGTAATTAATTTTTGTTCTCCATCTTCCGGCAGGGGAATCCGATCCCAGGAATTGCTGGTCAGATCATAGCGCCGGATTCCACCGGCCCAACTGGCAATCCATAAATAACGACCGAACAGGCTGGCGTCATAAGTAACGTTTTGATGGTCGGTTGTAACGGGTAAAGCACGGAAAAACCACGCCCCGATGGGAGGAATGCTATCTCCGGCACCATCCACTGGTTGTGGAAAATATGTCCAGGTGGGCAGGGAATCCCGGGCATTGGTGGAATAATAAATACCGCCGCCCACCGAAACATCACCATCATTTGTGGCCGAAGCAAAAAAGAGATTACTGCTGTCGGCGGTAATGGCAGATATGCCAAATGTCATTGGAACGCGGTCGGGACCAACGCTGAGAGTATCCAGACTTTCAATGGTAAGGGAATCTCGGACGCGGGCAATCCCCTTCCCCGTTCCCAGCCAAACCAGTGAATCACCCTGAAGTACGATTTCAGAAACTATATTGCTTAACAAGCCATTGGTGGCCCTGCGATCATGTTGTAACCGGAATTCCCGGGGTGTCTGACTAAAACCCAGAGTCAGTACCAGTAACAGGGTAAGCCGTCTCATTGTACCACCACCCGGCGGATCACTGTATCGCTGAAGGCATAGGCCGCATCTTGGGCCTCAAAAATCCAGTCATAGACACCGGCCGTCGACCCCGACGACACCAGAGCCCGGAATGAATATATTCCGTCTCCGGCGGTAACGTCGCCGCTCGTAATATCCGGTAAATAAAGTGTGTCCTGACTTCCATCATCATAAAGATAAATATAATTCCCGTTATTCATGAAGGAATCCAAGACCGTGTTATAGGAGCGAAAACCGACCCAGCGTATATCATCAAGCCCGTTGGCATCCTGCACCGTACACGTGATCAGGTATAATTGATATCCCGACGTGGGACGGATAATGGTATCCGGAACCGTCACCGATACGATATTAGGAGTTAAATTGCCCAGGTAAAATGAGTCGGTCACGGTTGCGACCTGGGTTCCAAAATCGGCGCCAAACCGGAGATATATGACACCGCTGTCAGTAGCAGCGATTACGTTGGTAAGCGATCCCGGTTGGTTGAATACTTTCCGGGACCAGATATTGTCGCCAATAATAATATCGCCGGCCAGACCGGAATCATTTAACATGAAATGGTCGGCGACATTGGCTGTATCTTTCCCGTACCAGTCAACCCAAACGGAGTCAACTCGTCCCCCGGCCAGCGGCGATTTCACGGTCACGGCAAAATATAATTGGTTGGTGGACTGTAAAAAGGTAAAGGTTTGTTCCGTCAAAGGATCATTCGGAATGGGATCCGTTGTCGTCCCCGGGCAGGCCCAGAACACCATGGTAAGCAGTGGCGTGATAATCCGTCTCATGGCGGGAAAATAGGAAGGTGATGGCGGCCAATCAATCATTCGTTTTTATCCAAATATATTCCACCAATAAAGTTCCCACCTGTCCTAGACTGGCTGGAGAACAATTCTCGGGAACGTCATCGTGGGTATGCCAAAAATTCTCTCCGGGGGTAGGATAATGGAAATCGATCAGATCAACGGCCGGAATGCCGGCATATTCCCATAATGGGACATGGTCATCATAGATCGTGTCGCCCAGACGAGACTCAAATGCGGGCAGATTCAGTTTATCCGCCAATTGCCACAGCGTCTTCACCAGGCCGGGGGCAAACCGGTAGGAATTTCGTTCAATGGGTATGGTGAGTTCCGTATCACCGATCATATCGAGAACGATCGCAGACCGGGGTACGGGTATGGGCAAATTGCGGGCAAAATACTGGGCGCCGTTGGCATAACTTTCATTGACGCCGGAAACACCAAGATCTTCGCCATCGAAAAGCACAATCGTAATACCTGCCTTTCGAGGATGTTCATGGAGGATTCGGGCAATTTCCAGTAAAACCGCCACTCCGCTGGCACCATCATTGGCCCCTATTATCGCTTCATTACGCCTTTCCGGGTACGGATCCCAATCGGCCCAGGGACGAGTGTCCCAGTGTGCCCCCAGAAGCAAATGGGTCTGGTTGTCAGGATTAAACCGGGCAATGATATTTGTCAATCGATGCTCCCGTCCTTCTTTCAGATCACGATAAGTAAAGGGTTGGGTAAATACTGTGTCGGCAAAAACTTGCAGTTGGTCGATCAGCCAGGACTTACATCGGGAATGACCTTCGGAACCTGGATTCCGGGGACCGAATTCGCATTGTTTCAAGAGATTATCAAAGGCCGCGTTTTCGTCAAATTTCGGGACGGATGATTGACAACTGACCAGGGACCACAGCATAATTGGCAGAATGATCAGACGCCTCATGATCGTCTAACCCGTAATGGCAATATTAACATCGAAACCAAAGTCACGATCAATTTTCCTCCCGGAACTCTTGGTTTTATTTTCTCGGTATTCATAAAGGATTCCACCGCTCACCCGACTGGTAAACGAATAGGAAATACGTAACCCTGCCTTCCATCCTTTATTTTCACTTTTCACTTCAAATTTCTCAGCACCCCGACCCCGGCCCTCCGTGCGGCTGGAATTGCTATCAAAGTTAAAGGTGAAATTCATTGTATTTTCGATATGAAAATCATCCATCATGGGCAGGGGGATGGTCAAACCACCGCGGTGGGAATAATTCGCGCCAGCATTAAAGGAAGATTCATCCCGTAAAGTTTGTCCCCCGTTGCTTTCTTCCAGGGAACGGGACCAGTTATACCGGGCATTGAATGATATCCCTTTTTTGAAAGATACCGTCAGACCAGCCAGGGGGGAAAAGCTAGTATTAAGTCGGAATGACCGCAATTCATCGGGATAGGCATCGATGAAGGAATTCAAATTCCAGAAATCTGGTTTACTCACGGATGCATTTTCAAACTGCCATGCACGGGATTCCTTTCCGCTAAAGTTATGATCCAAGCTGGCTGTTCGAATATATTTCTTCAGGAAGGGTAATTTTTCCAGACCGCTGAGACGCAGAGACCAGCTGGAAAAAGGCAAACCATTTTCCAGGGTCTTGCCATAGCCCAGATAATCCCGGGTAATGGTCCACTGCTCCACACCGGCACCACTGATGGTATTGGAAATCGTCTGGGCGTAGGAGAACGTCAGGCTGACATTCCGCACCGGTTTCAGTCCCGACCGCACGGAAAAATCCTGTTTATGGTCCCAATTCCCAGTATTGGTCCCCACATCTTCCGAATACGGCAAGCCATGATCAGGTAACCAACCGAATTTATAGCCGGCCGGTACGGTTCCGTTCACACCCAATCCGGTACGGGACAATGATTCTGTATAGGACAAACTAACCGGATCAATTTTTTTGGCCCAACCGTGGAATTTTTCCAGCACCTTATGATCTTTTTCCTGTTTTTTCTCCGTAGCCGGAGGCGGAGTCGGTAACCGACTGGTACCCCGTCGACGGCGGCCCGCTCCCGGGTTGGTTTGTACCTTCGGTTTATAGAATGTCTCAATGATTTGTACCACGCTCAGGCTGATGTTGGAGGAAAAACGCAATTGCGTGCCGATATTGGCCCCTTTGATGGTATTTCCCAGGGGATAACTCCAACGATAGCCGGCAGAATAAGAGAAATTCGGTTTCAGCCAGGGGAAAATAACAGGATTGAATTTTGTATTCAGATTTTCGGTTGTGTTGGTCAATATACCCGGATCCAAGTCCTTGAGCGTCCAGTCATAGCCCTGAAAACCCCAGATATTCCGCAAATCACTGGTCATGGCCTTTTTATACTGCAGGGACAAAGATTCCAGTAATTTATAGTCCAGGTCAAAAGAACGATTCAAACCGAGATTATAATCAGCCGGACTGGGTGGTGCATTACGAGCTTTTTTCGCCACCAGTTTTTCATTCAGATTCGCCGCGGTGTTCACGGACTGCGGTGTATAATAAATATGGAACTCTTCGAACTTCTTACCCAGCAGAGGAACATTTTTCAGCCACCGGAATGGGCTGATATAATTATCCCGTCCGAATTTCAGACGGTATTTCGCATTCCAGGTATATTTCTGGTTGATAACTTCTTCCATGATATCATTGGAAGATTCCGTATAGGACGCGCTGAACCCGCCGTTCAGATTATCCAAGGTGTATTTGATCAACCGATTATCAGACTTGCTGGATTTGGCGATATTGGTATTCAGTGAAACGGATTGTGACAATACCTTGATGGAATCGGGCACCTGGGACGGATCCACCAGGACATCACTGTAAGGAAGGTATTTAGGACGACTTTCAGATTGAGAATATGACATATTCACTGGAATCGACATACCCCATGATTTGGGAAGAAATTTATGGAGTTTCAAATTCGTATTAACACGAATATCATGTTTGGTGTTGTTACTCCCCAAACGTTCCTGCAGAACATGAAAATCGGCGTCCTTTTTGCTGTACAAAATTGTCGTGCTGGCAATGTCAGCCAGATTAAGCTTGGATTGCAGACGCATGGCAGTACCACGGTCTTTTTTCACACCGCTCAGCCGCAATTCATCCAGCCAGATTTCTCCCGTAATGGGTTCGTCGGAAACATTGCGAACGCCGACAATGAAAAATTGACTGCGTTGCAGGGCCGGTGAACCTACAATCGTCACCTGCTTTCCGGTACGAAGACCGGACTCATCCGTGAAAATGTATTTAATAACATTGGCAGAATCGAGAAAGATATCCGTGGACCGGAATTTCTTCACAGTGGTGGAATCCTGAACTTTCAAAGCCGTCAACCAGTTTAAATCCAATTCCACTGAATTGCGTCCCAACTCTTCGTCCCAACCGTCATAAACCGGCTGTTTTAATTCATAATAATGATTCCCGAAACCGAATTGAATGAACATTTCCACGCTAGTGCGGTCGGTTTCAATCCAGGGACTATGCCCATAGACATACATCTTTAATTTATCATACGTCAGATAACTTTTGGCCCGATCACCAGCCAGAGCCAATAATGTTTTCTTCGCCGCCCCTTTATGCCGGCCGGGTAAATCAGTAAACTGAAGGACAAGGGATTGTTCTTTCGATTCCAGATCGTTGATGGGGTCATATTCCCCCTTGACCCCTTTAGGCGGAATATAATTGGCATTATCTTCATTATTAATGACGGTGATGGCAAAGATGCTATCGGAACTGGTAGACACGGTAATGGTATCATATCCCGTTTCACCATTGAAGATCACCGTTTCATAGGAATAGGCTCCCGTGTATTTCGTTCCATCATTGGCGGCGATGCCCAACTCCTCCCATTCATTTCCCACCAGTTCGATTTTGGCAATCCGCAGTACCGCAACATCTTCCAGGTCTTCCAGGTTCACCCCGGACCAGAACAGACGCAGGTTTCTGATGTCGCTCCAAGTCACATTGTTGAGTGCGTTGAAGTGACTAAGAGGAATACGGAATAAACGCCAGCCAGTGGGATTACCATCTTTCACTGTTGAGCCAGCCAGGTAAGTCGTGTCGTTTAAATCAAAAGTGACGGAAAAATAGTCATTGATTTTGTCCAGGAATCCGGAGCGATCAAGGTCTTCCGTATCGGGATACAGTCCGCCTTCCTGAATCTGATTTCCGGAACCGTTACCTTCGGTACCGTTGATATGGGTATAATCCGTACTTCCTGATTGATAGTACCAGTTATCTCCGTTGGGGTCGGTAGTATCCGCCACATCCGTATTGATGGGACCGGGATCGCCGGTTTGGAGAAAAATATTATAGAAATGCACATAGGTCTCATCGGACAAACAACCACCCCAGCCGTCTTCATACTCATCGAAACATCCGTCCAGACCCGTATCTTCACCGGGATCAAGCAATCCGTTACCTACCGGTAGGCTTTCGGCTCTGTCCTCGGTGTTAAGCCGTCCATTTCCATCGATATCTTCACTGATTTTCCCCAGATCAACGGTCAGTTTACCATCCGTTCCCTTTAACCAGATTTCAAAAAATTTACTCTTTGTCTGGTCATAGTCCCCAGAATAAAACGGAGTAGTAATCCCAGCCCAGAGAGAATCGGGGGGAGTCCCGACCTGATAGGGATGGAGTTTCATCCGCAGCGAAAGAATATCGGTGGTTTCATTCCCGGCCTGGATGGAGGTGGACTGGTTCGGCCAGATATCATTGGTCAACACCTGACTGTACGGATTATACCACCACATATTTCCCCGGAACAGCTGGTTATACGACCGACCTGACGACACTTCAATGGGAGCAGACGACTCCTTCCAGTAGCGCCGCAATATGGAGGGGTTTGTCGTGCGTTTGGCTCCTTCAAAATCATCAACGAAGGCGACACCGTTTGGATCTCCCGTACTGATATTGTTAATCGGATTCGGGTTCGGCATCACCTGGGCATATTCTCCTTCAATGGAAAAACGACTGGTCTGATCTGCTTCTAACAGAGGTAAACGATCGATCCAGCGGGACAGACGGTCCATGTCCAGTTCATATCGTCCGTTCACATCCCAGATGAAGTTGCGGGTTGGTTCGTACCCCACTTCCACCTTGCGATCAATGACGGATTGATTGAAATACAGGGCCGTGGCTCCCAGGAAAGACCGGTTGTTGATGTCCATCTGGGCGCGGGTTCCAATAATGACCTTCTTGTCGAAGGATACAATTTCATACTTATCATAGAGAATATTGATCTTGGCATTGGGATCTTTAGCCGCTTCCGATTGCATAATAATCGTTCCCGTGAAATAATCGATCTGATAATCAATGCCCCGCTGCTGCTTGATACCGTTTATGGTGATTTCTTCACTGCCTTCCACCAGCATGAACCCCAGACTGATGGTGGAACTGGGGTTGGTATAATCCACTTCAATATTGAAACGATGGTCGCTGATGATGGAATTCCGGTCTGATTTCTGGTACATGTCTCCGCTGCCCAGCCATTGGTTCAGTTCCTGTTCCGGGTGCCCGCCTTCCAGCGAATCACTGTTGGCAAAGGGATGATAATAGGGGAAAAATAATTCACCATTGGACAGACTCACGATATTGGCATTATCCATATCGATGATTTCATCGGATCCGGGATTATTCTGTTTATCCACAATATCCAGATCAAACAGTGAGATATACGGTTTCCCGCTGGCGGCCCGGTCCGACTGCTGACCTGACTGGGTATTGATAATCCGTACGGCAAACCCTTCCTTGTTGATATTCGACGCCCCCAGATAATATACATTTTTCAGCATCAAGGGCCAGGTGGGATGGGTTGGTGTGGAAGCCTTGGGTTTGATCATTTTAAGGGCCAGGGTTGAATCCGTTTCGGTAATGCCATGGCCGATCGTCACGAGCCGTTCACCGTTGACGGAATCGCGATAGACCAACGAAAAGGTGCAGCCCAGGACGACGCCATCCTGGTTTCTGCTCCGCAGACGCAGATAACCGAAATCCTCCGATATGAAATAATCGGTGTTGCGTTCCAGACGAACGAATGTTCCCGTTTCGCTGTCCTGGGTGGAAGAGGAATCAGTGATAATATCATCAATGTAAGCGGTCCCGATAACGGCGGCAGGATCATTCGTATTATCCATCTGATACAATTCAAAGTCCACAATTTTTACATCATTGGTCAGATGAAGACCACTTTCATGGAGGGGAAAAAAGGGATGAATCTGGAACGCCTTACCATGATACCCGGGGATTTCCGTTGAAACGACTCCGTCCCGGAACCATTCATGGATCATGAAATGCTGATTCTTGATATAATCATAATCATTAATGGTCGTTGTTTTCTCTTCGTTGCCACCTTTGTATTCCTGACGTTCTTTCTTGGTCTGCTCAATCGATGCAATGGTCGTTATGTCAATGGGACCCAGCTTGGCAATTGCCTTCAGGCCGAACAATCCTTTGTTCGATCCGGAAAAAGTCACATACTGTGTGGCCGGCAAGGACAGGGATATATTCCCCGCTTCGATTTTCTGAACAATATCATCTTCCTTGCCATCATAGGTAATGCGAATATTGTTTTCCCAGTCAAAATCCCGTTCCGAATCCTGATCCATCTTGACCGTAATACGATCGCCGATTTTTCCTTCTATATTCAAATTCTGTTTCTGGTCAAATTCCAGGTGGGTATTTTTCGTGTCCTTGATACTGGATGCCACCAATTCCTGATCCTGGAATACCATCTTGCCCGAAATATTCACATTTCCTCGGACTCGCAGCGATGCCCGTCCCAGACCGCCCAGATTGACACCGACAACTTCAATGGCTTTACTGCGGCTTTTTCCCGTTTCTTTTTTCTCGCGACTATGCGCTTTGTTGATATGTTTGAAAAATGCCAGTTTCTGTTGAACGTCTAACATGGTAGAAACGTACCATTCCAGTGGTGCGACAAAAGGCATTTTTACAACCTGTCCGTTGATATATTCGGTTAAAACAATGGACTGCCAGTCACGGTCAATGAATATTTCAATCTCCCGTGTTCCGTATGATGCCGAATACCATCCCCGGGGTGTCATAAGAGTGTCAGGTAATAGTCCCATGGAAAGCGGCCGGGAAGAAAATCCAGACAGGACATATGGATTGGTTAAAGGAAAACGTAAAAAATTATCCGGTGTCTCTCCCGGTCTCTGACCCAACATTAGGGATGTCAGGATCAGCATAAAAAGGACACACGTAGCCGGCCCCCCGGATGTCCGGGAATCACGGTTTATGTTATTAATTTGATGCTGTGTGTGGATCGGTTTACCACGTACTTATAATTAATAGCGTTTACTCTATAGGAGACTCCTTCGTTTTACGATTGAATAAAGGTTTTATCTTGGCCAGTAATGCTTTCATGGCCTTCCCGCGATGACTGATACCATGTTTTACTTTGGCCGGCATTTCGGCAAATGTCTGTCCCAGATCAGGAACTAGAAATACGGGATCATAACCAAAGCCGCTTTTCCCCCGGGGTTCCGGCATGATCATTCCTTCCACAATGCCTTCGGCCCAGATTTCATGATCATCATCCACAAAAGACATAATCGTTCGGAACCGGGCCGTTCGTTCCGATTCCTTGCTATGACGCAGTTCATGCAATAATTTTTCAACATTGTCCCGATATGTGGCCTGTTTTCCGGCGTAGCGAGCGGCATAAATACCTGGAGCTCCGTCCAAGATATCGACTTCCAATCCGGTATCATCCGCTATGGCCGGCACCCCGGTCATTTGATGTACTGTCCGGGCTTTCAACAGACTGTTTTCCAACAGGGTTGTGCCCGTTTCGGGAATATCGCCGATGGCAGGATAATCTGCCAGGGTCTGTACCTGGATGTTGTCATCTGGTAGCAATGATTGTAACTCTCGGGCTTTGTCCGGGTTATGAGTGGCTATAATAATATTGTGCATATCCTTGCGTTTATCGTGAAAAAATCCGGGAAACATAACTGATTTCCTGACGTGAGACAAGAATTTTATTCACCCCGATCGTCTTGTATCCTATCAGGAAACCAATGGTAATGGACTACTTTAACAGGATCATTTTCCGGGTAAAGGTGCCCTGAAAACCCGACGTATTTTCAAAAGACATACGGAGGAAGTACATGCCGGTTCCAGCATAATGGTTACCGTTGGTTCGGCCGTTCCATGTCCAGGAGTAATTTCCCGGCCCCAGATCGTTAATTTTTTCCGACAAAACCGTTTGCCCGGTAATGGTGTATACCTGTATATGAACATGTCCTGCCTGTGGCAGTTGATAATCCACTCTGGTCTGGGGGTTGAAGGGGTTGGGATAGTTTTCACTGACGGTAAATTGTTGCGGGATGCCTTCCGTTTTGTCCGTGCCCAGGACGGTAATGTCCAATGTGACCGGAATGGCTGTTTCCGGATGTGCCGGATCGTTGGACAATACGATGAGTTCACCATTATACATTCCCAGTTCCAGACCATCGGTGACGGCCTGCAATGAAAGGGTGACACTGTCACCGGCCGTCACCGTACCGGTGCCGGGCGTGACGTCCAACCAGCTTTGCATGAAAGAACCATTGACTAGAATTTCATCGACGGCGAATCCGGACCCCTGCCCTCCGTTGTCGCTAGTAAAAAAGGCCAGCCGTACATTGTGGAAACCGGAATAAGCATTCAGACTGATAAAGGATGTTCGCCAGTTGCCAAAAGGCTGCAGGTCCATGATGGTTTCCCATGTTGACCCCCCATCAGTACTGATACGAATTTCAGCTGTCTGGTTATTCTCACCGGAAAAATAGGACCGGAAAAACAGGAAGATACTGGAGGCGCCGTAAAAATCCAGATCCGGTGAAACCAGCATCACTTCCATACCATTATCATTGGCGGCATCATCATTGTAATAGGCATAACATCCATTCCCGGCTGGAATGGCGAACCCAGCACTGGAACCATCATCCCCGACCTGCCAGCCCTGCGAAGATGTACTAATATCGCTCCATCCGACAGGGAAACTGCAATCAGAAAAATCTTCGTCAATGACTATGCTTGAGCTCCAGACATCCACCGACACAAAGGTGGTAAAGTTCAGGTCACTAGCTCCCGTATTCTTCAGCGTAATATCCCGGATCAAACCGGAAGCATTGTCAGTAAGAAACCGCAGCGTATCGCCGGGAATATCCACAACCGGAGGTGATAAAACGGTTCCGTTCACAGGTAAGGTTACCAGACTCTGATTAGGATCATTTGTCGCAAAACGGAGGGTATCATTGATTAATCCCGGTGCTAGCGGAGTGTAATAACATTGAATAAAATCCGAACCGTAACCGGGAATCACGACGGTGTCCGAAACGGCCAGAGAAAATAACGTATCACTATAGGAAAAATCATAGAGGGCCAATTCACCGGCTCCAAGATTGCGAATATGAATTTGCGTGGAATCCGGATAGCCGGTATAACTGATGCCGAAATCGACCATGGCATCGTCATTGAAATAGGTTGGCACCGAAAATACCGAAAATGTAATGGGAATAATGACCGGCGCCATGACTCCCGACGTATCCGTCAGTTCCAGGTCAGCCAGATATGTTCCCGGCATCAAATCACTACTGTTCAGCGTCAGGGTAAGCGTATCCGCGCTCATGGCGGGAATGGTCAAAGTATCCGTGGCCAGGGTAACCCATTGCACGCCAATCGGATTTTCCAATAATCCCGGACGGTAGGTATTAATCTGAGCCCACATCCGTTCCCCTTGCAGTGGAGTGAATTCCGTTATGCAGGCGTCGTCCGTGTAATTCATAAAATTATGCACCGGATCCAGCCCTTCCTGAGGACAGGTATCCAGGGATTCATTGCAGGAAAATATGTTATTACCATCGGATTGAAACGGGGTGTCATCAACATAATCACCGGGATTGGCACAACCATTCAAAAACGTATGCCGTAAGCCCAGATAATGACCTGCTTCATGCGTCCCAGTGTCACCCTGATTATACGGCGCTCCCGAGCCACCGGGCAGTGTGTTGTAAAGTAATACTACGCCATGCATATATGAATTTTCCGGCCAGGAGCTGGGCAGGTAGGCCCAACCAAGTATTCCACCGCTGGGTTGCCCGGTGTAAATATTGAAATAGTGGACCGGATCGACAGCCAAGGCGGCTTTATATGTCGACTCCAGGCCATCCATATTGGAAAACCAGGCATTATTCTCTGTCCGAGTAATTATGTCCAGTGTAAAATGAATGCCGTAGGGATTATAGGCATCATTGAAAACCTGGATCTGGGCGGCAATCTGTTCATCGGGGACATTGCCGGTGCCACTGCTGTTGTAGATGACATGGAAGGCCACCAAAATATTCACCTGATCCCGTGGTTCCCGGTCATAGCCATGGGATTCCAGCCAGCGTTCGATTTCATATTCCACCAGAGCATTGTCGGCAGCGGAGGGCTGGGGTGTGGCACAGCGAATCCCGGGGATTTCCTGCCCCAATGCATTGGAATACGTGATATCCGGTTCCCCGATGGATAGTTGCCGGGAAGCGTCGGAAGTGACGGCCGGCAGGGGTGGCAAGTTTCGCTGAACGGTCTGATCCGTCGTGGAGACGGCTAGGGTCACGGCAGCCGAACCGTTATTGGTAACAATGATATTTTCACCGATGGATTGCCCCAGTGATACACTGGTATCAATGGCGGAAGGGGAAACGGTAATCTGGGCCATTCCGATACCGATCAATAAGATTATGCTTATGCTGAATTTCTGCAAAATTTTCTCCGATTATGTGTAATGAGCGAGGAAACTCGCAAGGAAATTACATCCGTTTTGCGTTGTTGTAACTTCAATTTTCTTAAACAAAAAACGCCACAGGAGTGGCGTTTTTTGCCGAACTTTCATTCTTAAAACAGATAAGATAGACCGGCCAATGCCAATGTCTCACTGGTGGATTTTCCGTTCGTCGTCTTACTTCGCAGATCAACGGTTAAATTGGCGATCAAGTCTTCTATTAATTTGACCTTTACACCAGCCCGGATACCCAGTCGTGAAATGTCGGCCGTTCCTACGCCTTTCATATAATTCCCACCACCCAGCAGAATCAGTTTATTATTAAACAGACCATATTCCGCCTCCAGTTTGCTGGTGGTAAACTTTTGTTCGGCCGCGACACCCGGCCCGATACTGAAATTGCTGGTATTGGAGGTGATGCTCAAACTGGTTTTCAACGGCAGGAATCCGAATCTGGAATTCAAGGTAATGTTGAAAACATTGGAAGTGATACCGGGATCAATAAAGTTGGGATCATAATTCCTGTCACTGTACTGATCCGCCTTATTGAACATGACGTAGGTTGCGAACAGTGTATGTCGGGCATCCAGCACATCCAGGGTATAGTTGATCGTGGCGGTAATATTGTCCGTCTGTGTTTCTTCCCGACTGTCGCCAATGGTCCAGGTCGAATCCACCGAGTTAAAGATTGAGTCGATTTCAGTGATTCCATTATCACGATTAATTTTTCGGTAACCAATGGTGAAGGTGGGCAAGCCCGGTCCCGGAATGATGGTGATATTGGCCATGAGACGATTTTGGGTTGTTACATTGGCTACTGATGTCAGCACATCATCGTCCTGGTGCCTGTATTCCAGAGATAACATGACCCGGTTTTTGAGAAATTGCATCCGGTCACTTATCGAATATTCTTTTTGTCCTGTAAGCAGATAAGGATTACCCAGGGATCGGAATTCCGGTCCGATCCGGGAATATTCCATGGTGAAATAATGTCCGAAATATTGCAGTTTCGCCCGACCGCGATAGGCCATCGAAGGCATATTCAGTATCGCTTCGCCCAGGGTGATATCACTGCTGTCACTGAAGGCTGACGGATCAATGGGAATCAATGGCATCATACCGATACCGATGACAAAGAAATCTTCGATATCACGGGGATCAATGGGAATAATGCCCAAATCCAGTTCACCGTTCAGGAAACCGTCGGCACTGTCATCCAGCATGGTATCAAGCTCAGCAATGGATAAGGCACCGTCCCAGATGTCTTTATTATAAAGACTGAAGGCCACTTCACCCTCCAGCAATACTTTTTTATGATCAAGATAAAATCCGATATCCGATCCCAGGACAACATTATCCTGCGGGGCCGATCCGGTCCAGTCCGTGCCATCCAGGAGGCCAATGGAATAGTTCCCGGTACTGTTCAGAGCGAGTAATTCTTCCAGTGTATAAGTCCCGGCTGCAATACCCAGCGTGTCACGATCAAATGCAATGCGGGCTTTATAGAGCAATGGGTCTATACTGTTAATTGCATCCTTGACTTTCATATAATTGAAACCCCACTGGAAATTTTCCCCGGCCCCGAAACTCAGGCGGGTTCCCAGTAAATCCTGACGGAAAGTATACCCTGTTCGATTCAGCTCAATCACCGTGGTAGAATCTTCCACGGCCATGCGTTTGATCGAATAGGATTCATTCGCCGCCATACCACCTTCCACAGACCGAAGGAGCTCCCCCTGGATCATGTGGAAATTGATGACACCCAGTTTCAAATTCAGATCCAGACCACGCACTCTTTTTCCGTCAACAGTAAAGCGGGACAGGCGGGGATTAACATCGCCAAAGCCCAGATCAATAAAGCGACTGTAAGAGAGATTGAATCCATATCGGTTCCGCGGCTGTAACAAGGGATCTTCATCAGAAGCCATTTTGATATTGGTTTGAAAGCGCAGTTTATCATAAATGGTGCCACGCATTGAGAGTCCGACCGTTCCAACTGACAATTCACTGTTGTCCAATTGGTCTAGGCGATAGCCTGAAGTGACTTTTCCGTTCCATTCCACCTGATCCGCAAATCGTTTCTTTCCGGCAACATCAAACGACCATTTCTCTTCGATCGGTTCACTGCCGTCTCGAATAACCATAATCCGGACTTTATGCTTACCCGGATTCAATAGGGCCGGAGCATAGCTGAGCATATCCGAATCAATCTCGGCACGGTTACTGATTTCGACATCATCAAGAAACAGGTGAACCCGACTCGGATCAACGCCACCCAGATCAAACAGGGAAGCCGCAATCAGTACTTCATTTTTTAGTACGGTGGAACCAGGTTCGGGACTAAATACGAGAATGGATTGGGCCTGTACCGTCACGGCGGCCCAGCCTAACATAAAGATGAACAGTGTTCGCATAAATCTTGTCATTGCGTTACTCCAGCTAACAGGTTGGATGTAATTTGAATCAATCCAAGTTCGGATTATTGATACTGAATAATGATTTCTTTCATGTTGCCATTGATATCTTCAATTTCAAAGCGAAGTTCATGACTGCTGCCTTCATCCTGATCGCCGGTATCCTCATCGAAGTCGGGGATATCGCCTTCATTCGTCTGGCTGACGTCCAGGCTACCATCAGGTGTAGAATTGGCTGATTGACCGGCACTGACCGATGTCGTATCGCCGGAAGTGCTGTTGGTAACAACAATAGTTCCCACCAAAGTAATGAATAAGTCACCGAGGACAGGATCTGAGACAACGACAATTTCTGTTCCCTTTACCGATGCCACTGAGGTGGGTGTCGCTACGATGAATTCTTTCCCTTTTTGTTTTGATACATCAGCCATCATAGTTCCATAACTGATGGAAACCCGTTTGTTTATACCTTTTTCCGTACGGACGCCGCCAATGAGAAATTCCGAATTTTCCCTGACTTTTACCGTTGTCTTATCATCGAGGTACATGGCCACGGCAAAGCCGTCCTTACCAGTTTGAATCACATCTTCATTGGCCATTCCGGTCCCCAGTTTTAACGGTGTAGCCGGTGATTTATCGGCATGAATATGTGTTACATCGCCTGATGCTTTAACGGTAATTGCCACCTTGCCGGCTGCCATTATGTAGGTCAGGAGTAATGCAATAAAGAGCCCTTTTTTCATTCCGATACCTCTACTGATAATATGGTCATGGGGTGGTAAGTTGTTATACCGGTTGAATCCGTTTCCGGCACACCCTGCGTGAGCAGGGATTGAATCTGGGAAAGATCAACCGCAATGCCATCGATGGTGAAATTACCGCTCAGCGAATAACCGTTGGCCGGCCCACCGGGACCGAAAAAGGTGTTGAATTGGTCATCACCTATGATGGATTGGAGGGTGATAGTGGCTGGATCAGTGGTGCCCGTTTGTCCGCCAGCGGAAGTCTGTCCGTCACCACCGGCACTGAAATCCTTCACTTTAAAGGCAAAGATTTCACTTAATACACCATCATACCCTGCGGTAGTACCCATCACCTTCAGGATTTGCCAGACATATACTTTGCCCTGTTCCAGTTCCCCAGCATCATTTGCCGGATACTGAAATGAAGTAATGCCGGACCCGACGAGGAACCAACCCTGTGTTTGATCCAGCGGTAGGCGGGTTGTGGATTCAATGGCTTCTTCGACGGTTGAATGAACCCCGGAATCAAATTCAGCCACTCGGATATAATAATTACAGCCTTCAGGAACATTGCAGGGGTCGGATTCCCATTGCATGACCGGATAACTGGTGTATACTTCATTCAAAGTCGTATCGGCCAGGAATCCTCCCGGAGATATGAGCTGTAAATAAGTCGGGGTGGTAATACTGATCGTTTCCTGGGTCTGATCCCATAATTCACCGGAACCATCTCCGTTATAGATCGACACTGTAAAACTATAATTGCCGTCCGGTAACCTCCCGGACTGAACCACTGAATTAAACAAGGCATCGGCCCGTGCCAGATCGATCTGTTCCAGAATATTCACACGGAAATTGACTTTTTCCCCCGTCACATCATATATCTCGCGAGTATCCAATGTCATATCCAGGTTGGAGAGGATAACGTCATTCTGGAAATAAAATGGGTCAGTGTCCATGCGAACCAGGATATCATTGTGCATATCAAGGAAATCTGAATCAATCCTGATCTCGAATTCGATGATGGCCTGAACACTGTCCGGGCTATTCTCGTTTGTCAATGTGGCCTGAAAAATCGGTACATTGGAACTTCCGGTATTCAAGTCGATGGAACTTAAATAATAAGTCACATAGGGTGTGATGACGACATCCAGGCTAACGGGTGCCGATGATTGTGCGCTAATGAAACAGGCGCAGAACAAGTAGAGTACGAATTTCCTCATAATTTCTCCTGATGGCTGGGTAATTTGAGCCAAAATAAGGTTGCTGCAAGGGGGAAAGTACTATCGCAATTCCTTTCAAAAAACTAGATTTTCGCCTTTGGTGAGCCTACGCACATACAAATCAGACTACCACCGGACAACGACGAAAAGGACCTATCAATTTTAACCTTACCATGATTTTTCGTTGTATTTTCTGCCATGGATACCCCTGTTTACGATTATATCATCGTCGGTTCGGGCTTCGGCGGTTCGGTGTCTGCCCTGCGACTGGCGGAAAAAGGATACTCTGTTTTGGTCATCGAACAAGGGAAACGGTACCGGACCAGAGATTTTCCCAAAACAAACTGGAACTTGCGTAAATATTTCTGGTGGCCGCGGTTGGGATTATACGGTATTCAGGCCATGACGCTCCTGAAAGATGTCTTTATTCTCCACGGTGCTGGCGTGGGTGGTGGTAGCCTAGTGTACGCCAATAATCTCCTGGTCCCGCCGGATGATGTATTAGATGATCCCCGGTGGGGAATCCCCGACACAAAAAAAACGCTTACTCCTTTTTATCGCCGGGCTCAGCACATGCTGGGAGCCACACCATGTGAAACCATTGCCGAGACAGATGAGATCCTGAAGGAATGCGCCGCCGACCTGAGTCGCGGTGACACCTTCCATGTCAATGATGTCGGTGTCTATTTCGGCGACCCGGATACGACCGTACCCGATCCCTATTTCGATGGTGAAGGACCGGAACGTACCGGGTGCACATTCTGTGGCGGCTGCATGGTGGGATGCCGGGTTGGAGCGAAAAACACGCTGGATAAAAATTACCTTTACCTGGCGGAAAAACTCGGGGTCGAAATCCTGCCTGAAACCCGGGTCACTACAGTGGAACATCGGGACGACATCTACCTGGTGCGAACCCGACAGGTCACAGGCTTCCGTCATCCCCAAAATACCTATCAGGCCAGAGGCATTATTTTTTCGGCCGGTGTTCTGGGAACGACCCGTCTGCTGTTTCATTGCAAACAATCCGGTACTTTGGCCCGAATTTCTGATCGACTGGGACATAGAGTGCGCACCAACAGCGAAGCACTGGTGGGAGCCCGCACCCGTCGCAGGGATGTGGATTATTCCCATGGGCTGGCCATTACTTCCGGCATCTATCCCGACGACCAAACCCATATTGAGGCGGTTCGCTACGGTAAGGGTCAAGATTCCATGTCCAGCCTGGCTACTATTTTGGTGGGCGGACATCCGGTACTACCCCGCCCTCTGCTCTTTCTGCTTAGCATTATTCGGCATCCATTACGGTTTATCCGGTCCCTGAACCCTTTGGCCTGGGCGCATCGCACCGTCATTTTACTGGTGATGCAATCGCTGGACAATTATTTAACGCTTAATTACCGGCCCCGGTGGTGGCGCCTGGGGAAATCTTCCCTGAACTCCAATTGGAATACGAAGAAAAAGGTACCTTCATATATTCCGGTGGCAAATCAATATGCCACCATGATTGCAGAAAAAATTGACGGAGAAGCATTCAGTATTTTGCCGGAAGTCCTGTTCGATACTTCTTCCACGGCACATATTCTTGGCGGTTGTGTCATGGCGGAATCTCCCGAAAAAGGCGTGATTGATTTTTCCGGGAAAATTCATGGCTATGATAATTTATATGTCATTGACGGGTCCATCATACCCGTTAACCTCGGCGTCAACCCCAGTCTGACGATCACTGCCCTGGCAGAATATATCATGGACAAGATTCCAGCTAAGAATTAAGGTTCAGGACAAAGAATCTCATTAATGTAGACTATAGCGACTGCCGCCAATAAACTCCCGAACAAGTGAAGTGTCTGGAATAATGTTGAGATCACCGAAGGGGTCTACCTGGTTCAATAAACCATGAACCCGCCGGGCCCGGATCAGGGCATCTTCTCGTTCCGACTGCTTACTTAACGCGGCTATAATCTCCCCGAAATAGGGATCAATAACCTGTTTCAGTACTGGCAAATCATAGGGCAGGGAGCCATTGATCTGAAAATCGACGGATCCCACATGGGGAATGATGTGTTTCAATTCACTACGGCGGACATAATGCCAGTGCCCCACTGTCTGCAACGGGGCGTATCCCCGTTGAGAAGCATCCCGCACCATCCGGCGTAACAAGCGAATATCGGTCCAGCGAACAAAACGATCGGATTGATCCCGTATCTGGGAAATGGTTTCGATGTAAAGTTTGAATTTAGTTTCCTCGTCGATATCCGCCGTCATCTGTGGATAGAGGCCATGTAGGGTGTCCAGCAATATGAGTTCATCCTCCGCAATCCGGACGGTTTTACCATCCGGATAGCGTTTCCCTACCTTGAAATCATAGCGGGGCGTACGGATAGTTTCACCGGCAATCAGCGCTTTCAGATGCTGATTGATCAGGTTAAGATCCAAGGCTTCGGGTGTCTCAAAATCATAATCACCGAATTCATCCCTGGGATGATCTTCCAGGTTGAAGAAATAATGATCCAGATTCAATAGGGTGGTTTTTAACCCCCGGTCGGTCAGGGCCTGGGCCAGTTTGGCGGTTGTAGTAGATTTTCCAGATGAAGAGGGACCGGCAATAATGATCAAGCGAATTTTTTCATGGATATCCAGAATGGTATCCGCCGCTTTTTCGATACTCTCATTATAATGGTCATCGGCCTCCCCCACCAGAGACGGCAAATCACCGGAGCGGATAATCGCATTCAATCCGGCAATTGTATCGCAACCATGAACGGTATTCCAGCGCAGGGCTTCATACATGAGCGGGTATGGCAGTAACATGGATTTCTGCCGTTTGATTCGTTGTCGTTCCCGCGTGCGATAGTCCCGGTAAAGAATGAATGCCTTGGCCGTACTGGCATGACCGTTTTCAATGAGGATCCGTTCCACAATATCCTGAATATCCTCCACCGAAGGCGTCGTTCCCACGGGAAACTGATGAAACAGGGTATATACTACTTCATCGGATATCTGCCGGGCTCTCCTCTTGTCATGTCCTCCCAGCGAAGCCGCCGCCTTGTATATGGCGTTGGTAATCCGATTTTGATCAAACGGTACGACCCGACCATCACGTTTCTGGACTTCCAGGGGAAAGGGTTCAACCGGTTTCATATCCACTCCTGTTTATATGTTTTGGGAAATTCCAGTACAATCAGCTTCCGTTCCAGCTGTAGGACGTCACACCAATGATCGCCAGACAAGGTGAAACCGGCCACACCGGCCGTCGGCAAATTGGGAATTTGTTCTTGTCCCAGTTGATTCACGACGGCTGTCATACCGGGGTTATGGCCAAACAACATCACCCGATCATATCGGTCGGGGATATCGCGCACAACGGCCAGGATGCTTGCTGCACTTCCGGGATATAAACGATTATCCTGTTGAACGTCTTCCGGTTGGCCTTCCCAAGCGGAAATAAAATACCGGGCCGTGGTTAAGGCCCGGTTGGCCGGGGAACTGATAAATAGGTCGGGCTGGATGAAACGCTGTCGCAGGAGACCGGCCATAAAGGGGGCCGATTTATGTCCCCGGGAATTCAGTGGCCGGTCAAAATCGGTGGCGGCGGCGCTGGTCCAGCTTGATTTGGCATGTCGCACGAGATAAAGTTCTTTCATACGGGTCACTCCTGTTGGAATTGACCGATAAATTTAGGCAGAACTTCATCAGGCTGCCAGTGTATCCGCCTGAACAGGCATGACGGTAATACTCTCTCCTTCCCGTACCGTGACACGAAAGCGATTGTTTTCCGAGTGTTCCAGCATGGCGATGGACAGCCTGGCCAACAGCTCCCGCCGGATGATCCGACGAATCGGCCGCGCACCGTAGGTTGGGTCATATCCGTTTTGGACAATGTAATCATGGACAGCCGTATCTGTTTCCAATAAAATGTCCTGGTGTTTCAGATTGGCAATGACCCTGTTCAGGTGGAGAGTAACGATATCTCTGATAATCGTCTGATCCAGATCATTGAACATCAGGATTTCATCGATACGGTTTATCAATTCCGGGCGCATGACAGACGACAACTCTTCCCGTTTCATATTGGATGTCATGATTACGATGGTATTGGAAAAATTCACGGTGCGTCCCTTGGCATCGGTCAACCGTCCGTCATCCAGAATTTGCAACAAAATATTCAGGACCGCCGGATGGGCCTTTTCCACTTCATCCAACAGGATGACGGCATAGGGACGGCGACGAATTTTTTCGGTTAAATGTCCTCCTTCATTATAGCCCACGTAGCCCGGCGGACTCCCGATCATTTTCGACACAGAATGGGCTTCCATGAATTCACTCATATCGAGACGAATCAGCGCTTTGTCACTGTCAAACAATAATTCCGCCAGGGATTTGGCCAATTCGGTTTTTCCCACACCTGTATTTCCCATGAAGAGAAAGGAACCAATAGGACGATGTTGGTCCAATACGCCCAACTTGGACATCCGGATAACATCGGAAACTCGTTTCAGGGCCTGATCCTGTCCCAGGACCCGTTCCTTCAATTTTTCTTCAAGATGTAGGAGGCGTTCCTTTTCACCGGCCATGACCTTCGATACTGGAATCCCAGTCCATTTGGAAACAATATCCGCCACATCTTCCATGTCTACTTCCAATTTGACAAAGCGGTTGTTTTTCATGGTTTCGGTGGCAGCATCAATTTCCTTTTCCAGCCGGGGAATTTCATCATACAGGATTTTGGCCGACATCTGAAAATTTCCGTCACGCTGGGTCATTTCGGCTTTTTTCCTTAGCTGATCCTGCTTTTCTTTCAGGCGCTGAATATTCTGTACAGTCTTTTTTTCTTCTTCCCAGACAAGGGTCAGGTCCTGCAATTCCCGGTTGTTCTTCTTCAGGGATTCATTGACTTCCTGCAAACACTGCTTTGATCGAGAATCCTTTTCCCGTTTTAACGCTTCTCGTTCCACTTCCAGATGTAATATGCGTCGCCGCAAATCATCGATGGCAGCGGGAGCCGAATTCATTTCCATGCGGATTTTTGAAGCAGCTTCATCCATCAGATCGACCGCTTTATCCGGCAGGAAACGATCGGTGATGTAGCGTTGGGACAGGGTCGCAGCAGCGATCAAGGCAGCATCCTTGATGTGCAGACCATGATGCAGTTCATAGCGATCCTTGATCCCTCGCAGGATTGTAATAGTATCCTCTACGGTGGGTTCAGCAATATACACCAGTTGGAACCGGCGTTCCAGGGCGGCATCTTTTTCAATGTATTTCTGGTATTCATTCAACGTCGTAGCCCCAACGACTTTCATTCGGCCCCGGGCTAGCTCCGGTTTGATCATGTTGGATAAATCCATTTGCCCTTCCATTCCGCCGGCGCCCACAATCATATGCAATTCATCGATAAATACGATGATTTCTCCGTCGCTTTCTACGACCTGCTTGATGAAATTCTTTAACCGGTCTTCAAATTGTCCCCGGTACGAAGCCCCGGCAATCATGGCACTGATGTCCAGCGTTACCACCTGTTTATTCTTCATGTTTTCCGGGACATCCCCTTCCACAATACGTTTGGCCAGACCTTCCACGACGGTAGTCTTTCCCGTTCCCGGTTCTCCGATCAGTACAGGATTATTCTTGGTCCGGCGAGATAATATCTGTACAATGCGCCTGATTTCCTCATCCCGGCCTATGACCGGGTCAATTTTTCCCCGTTTTGCCAAATTCGTCAGGTTGATGCCGTAGGCTTTGATGGCATCAACTCCCTGTTCCGGATTCATGGTCATATTTTGATTCATATTCACTCCTTTTTTTCTTCTCCCATTAAAGCAGAGAACGTGCCATGTATCCCATTCGGTTTTTCCTTGTCAAATCGGCGGCATCCCATGACAACCTGTACCCTATTTCTGCCAGATCTATATACCATGAGATAGTGCCGTTCCGGTTCTCCTTCGGTTTAGATTCAGGCCTTTTATGCGCATACTTTTTCTCCTGATCGTTATTACCATCCTGGGTATAATTCACGGGTATGTGGGCTGGCGTTTTATGACGTCCCTGAAATTATCCCCCGGCTCACGATTCATTGCCTGGTTCATCCTGATTCTACTGGCATACGCTCCCCTGATTCCCGCCATTCTCCGCTTTAATGGATTTGAAAACAGGATAATCGATATATTTTCCGCCCTTGGTTATATAAGTCTGGGATTTTTTATCCTGACCTTTCTGGCCTTTATTGCTCGTGACCTGGTGTTTGGACTCGGGTTGCTGGGAAGCAGACTTTTGGCCCAGCCCGTTTCCCTCTCCCTGCTTTTATCCGGAGCCCTGAACCGGGGCATTGTGATCGTCACGGCAGGATTAACCATGATTGGGTTTCATCAGGCCCGGCAGGCACCGGTGGTGGAAAAGGTTACCGTTCCTGTTTCCGGTTTGCCGGCGGAACTGGACGGATTCACCATTGCCCAAATATCCGATATTCATGTAGGACCTACGATCAAGAGGTCGTTTGTGGAGAATATCGTGGATATCGTCAATACACTGCAACCCGACATCATTGCCCTCACCGGCGATCTGGTTGACGGTTCCGTGTCTCATCTGTCTCGGGAGGTTGAACCGCTGCAAACCCTCCGGGCACCCTATGGCAAATTCTTCATTACCGGAAATCATGAATATTATTCCGGCGTGGATTCCTGGCTGAAAAAAACCAAAGCCCTGGGGTTCACCAATTTGATCAATGAAAATACCACCGTGATGGTCCGAGGCTATCCTTTGGTCATTATGGGTGTAACCGATATGACAGCCCATGAGATTGAACCGACCCATAAGTCGGATGTTGTAAAAGCCGCTCGGAACCGACCAGATCCCTCCTTCAGCCTGTTGCTGGCGCATCAGCCCGGTTCCGTCCACGCCGCCGTGGCAGCCGGTGTAGATCTCATGATTACCGGCCATACCCATGCCGGGCAATTTGTGCCCTTCAACTGGCTGGTGGCACGAGCTCATCCCTATATTGAAGGATTGCATCATCACCAGGGAATGTGGCTGTATGTTAACCGGGGTAGCGGATACTGGGGTCCACCGCTCCGTCTGGGAATGACGAACGAAATTACACTGTTGACGTTGCAGCGCATACCCTAAATCAGATACTCTCGTCGTCGGTATATTCCAACTGTGTATCGCGGAAAATAATTCCTTATTTTTGGGGGCATAATATGCAGGTACAGTCATGATTGAAGGAATAAAACCCATAGTAACCTGGACCGATGATTGGTCCGTGGGTGTTAGCAGTATTGATGATGATCATCGACATTTGGTCGCATTAATTCAGAAATTGTTTCACTCCATGATGACGGAGCAGGGAACGGATTTTATCAATGCTGTTTTCATAGAATTAATCGAATACACCAAAACCCATTTCAGCCGTGAGGAATCAGTCTTTGAAAAATACGGCTTTGATGAATTGGATCATCATAAAATCCTTCACCAGCAATTAATCGACGAAGTGCTAAAGGAAGGCAGCCACATCCTGGATAAAGGCAAAGAGCAGGATTTGAGTTTTGAACTTCTGGATTTTCTGAAAAACTGGTTGGTTAATCATATCATCAAAGAGGATCTGAAGTTCAAATCTTTTCTCGCGAAACATAATATTCAGGCCAAGTAATGTCCTACAAAATATGGAAAAATCTGGAACAAGTGGAAGCCTATGCCAACAAACGATATAAGTCCTGGGATCAGCGATGGTTAAGCAACCGGGAATTGAGGCTGGTAGAGGACTTGATCAAGGATCATCAGCTGGCAGGTCCCATTCTGGATTGTCCCTCAGGTTTTGGACGTTTTCATGACCCATTGTCGCGGGTGGGGAAAGTATATGGTGCCGACTTGAATCGCTACGCCGTGGAATATTACAATAAATATATTTCTGCCGACCCCCCAGCCATCGAAGCGCGGGCGGAGAATCTGCCCTTCCCGGATAATCACTTCAGCGGTGTTTTCAGCTTTCGTCTGCTGCAGCATATTCATACCCCGGAGGACCGGATCGCCATTCTCAAGGAATTCGCCCGGGTCAGTTCATCCTGGGTCATTGCGTCCTTCTATGTCTCCAGTCCCCTGCACACTTTGCATCGGCTTCTGGTGAAAATGCCGTCCCGGATTACCATGATTTCTTCAGCACAGCTGCGCATCGAAGCAGAAGCTTCCGGACTGACCATGATGGATTTGCGTTCCGTGCTTCCCGGACTGCACGCCAATCGAATTGTATTATTTTCGGTGACTCAGTAATCGGCGTATTTGCTTTTTCCTGAGCCGTCGTTGCTCCAATTCCTGCCGGGCCATCCGGTAACGAGCTTCCCAGTCGATCGGTTCTGACATCCTTCCGGCATATTCCCGAAAGAACAGACGGATGATTTGTCCGGTTGTGTCCCTGGCCGGATCACCAAAATATATTTTCGCCAGATCGGCCAGACAACGGACGGTGGTACACCGTTTGCGCTCACCCCGGTTCAGATCAATTAGATAGGTTTTCCCTCTTTCGTCGATCAGAATATTACCGGCGGTCAAATCACAATGGAAAATCCTGTGGCTATGCAGGGCGGCCAGGTTCCGGGCCAGGTCAGCAAGAACATGATTCAATGCATCATCTCCGGGAGCGGATTTCAACCAGTCCCGCAGCGATTGGGAACCGTTTACCTTGGCCGTAATGAAAATATTCTCCCGAATGAATCCCTTTTCCCGGCGGGTGCAGGTATAGATCGGCTGCGGTGTGCTGCCACCGGCCTGAAGAATGTGATCGGCCATTTCCCAACTGACCTGGGCACGACTTCGAATCAAGGGGGAAATATGATAATGAAAGGAAGATCTCCAGCCGAACCACTTGACAATGTAGTTGTCTTCCGGGGTTGCGATTTCACAGACCAGATTGGGGTTACAGTCATAGATGGTCCGGGCCTTGGTTTCAAGCCATTGGCGATCCAGAAGATGGGATAGGTTCAAATCACCCGGGAGTATGCCAAATTCAGAGAAGGTCGGGGAGGCCAGACCCAAGTTCAATGCCATATTACCGGGGCAATTCTAAGAAAAAACAATTTCCGGTCGGTTGATTTCGCTTCACACCGACACGACCGTTGTGGGCTTCGGCAATCCGCTTGACGATGGCCAGTCCCAAACCCCGGCCCCGGCGTTCCACCTTATCCAATTGCAGGTTTCGTTCAAAAATATTATCGTATTCCTCTTCCGGGATGGGTGTGCCGGCGTCCCTAACCATAACACAAATTATTCCATCATCCTGCTCGACATCCAGTTCCAGCATTTTTCCCTGGGCCGCATACTTGATCGCATTGCTGATATAATTCTTGAACACTTCTTCAATGACGGGGTGGGCATGAATGATGGTGTCTTCCGGAATATTATTCACGACTTTCATTCCCGCACTTTGCAGGGCCGATTTATATCCGTTCAAAATGGTTACGCTCATCTCGTGCAGGTTCAAGTCTTTGCATTCGATGGCTTCATCCATGGCCACCTGGGAAAGGGTCGTGGCATTATTGACTACCTTGAGAATATCCTCGCTGCTTCGTTCAATGACGGATATGATTTCTTTATCCTGACACTCTTCCGCCAGCATTTTTATCATACCGTGAATCACGCCGATCGGATTTTTCAAATCGTGTGTAATGATATCCAGTAATAAATCTTTCATATCATTGGTTTTTTCCAGTAAACCGGACTGATGGCGGAATTTTTCCTCCGATAGGCGGAGAGCATCCAGGGCCGCTTTCTTTTAGGTAATATAATCCTTCACACCGACGTAATTCGTTGTGCGACCCGTTTCATCCTTGATGGGGGCAATGGAGGCATTTTCCCAATATATTTCACCATTCTTTTTCCGGTTGGCGAACTCTCCGCGCCATGTTTTCCCGGCAGTCAGTGTTTGCCACATATCTTCGTAAAACGACTTGGGCTGAATTCCAGATTTCAGAATCCGGGGATTCTGCCCTTTCACTTCGTCCAGAGAGTAGCCTGTCAATTCAATAAACTTGGGATTGACATATTCAATATTCGCGTCAATATCCGTAATCACCACGGAGGCGGGACTTTGCTCCACAGCCTGCGTCAATTTGCGCAAGTCTTCGGTTCGTTCGAGAATTTTCTCTTCTAATTTCTCCCGGTGCCTGAGAATTTCCTGTTCCAGTTTTTCCTTTGCCCCAATGGTATTGAGCAATGGTCGGATTAATAGGATGAAAATAACGGGGGCCAGAATTAAAGTCAGCATCAGACCGTCCAGAATCATCGTGACCCCGTCACTGATATCAGAGAGATATGAATGCATTACCGCCATAATCATCGTTTCGGCGATAAATACTGTCACTAACAAGATAAGGAATGAATTGCGTGATGTTTTTACATTCATGAGACGGATAAAATAGGGCGAGGATTTCCCCAAAGGCAAGACGATAGTATTCCCGCGGAAAACGGATTTGGATTACCCTGAATTGGTGTTATTTTCCCAGTATTATGAGAAAGAATGTATAGCGTTCAGCTCCGGTTGCAACCATGCTGCGTCGCTATTTTAACATTCACCCCTCTATCCTGCTGCTGGTTACCGCCGAATTCCTGCTCTTATGGATCAATGCCGCTTTTATTCTCATACTGAATATTTTTCTGCGGAAACAGGGTTTTGGTGATGATCAAATCGCACATTTTACATCATTGCGATTTCTGGGAGTATTGTTCCTTGCCTTTCCGTTCGGGATCTATATCCGGGGAAAACGGTTGCGTCCTTATTTTCTCCTGGCCTCGGTCCTGATTCCACTGGCCAGTTTTATCCTGATTCACGCCATTGAAATTCATTCCCGCGTATTATTGAATGCCGGATTTCTGATGTGGGGAACCGGGTTCATGCTTTTTCAGGTCGGTGTGGTCCCCTTCATCATGCGGATTGCGAATGATGACACCTTATCCGAAGCCCTGTCGCTGAGTTTTTCCACCTGGTCTCTGGCCATGATGTTTTCCGGCGCCTTGATCGCGATTCTGGCACGATTGGAGACCCTTACCATCGGGAATTGGGTGCTGGCCCTGGAGGAGGGCAATATCCTACGTATTATCACCATACTCAGCATCAGCGCCGTTATCCTGTTACTGTTTCTCAAGGAAGGCCAACCCCATTCCCCGTCCAGCCAGTTCCTGGCCAATCTACGTACCTTACACCATGATTATGACTGGAATCTGATTGTCCAGGTGATCACTCCCACACTGATAATTTCCATTGGGGCCGGGTTGACGATTCCCTTCATCAATCTATTTTTCTATTCCGTTTTTGACATGGACTCCGACCGCTTTAGTATTTTCGGCGGATTATCTGCTTTCCTGGTGATGATTGCCGTCATGTTCGTCCCTCTCCTGAAACGGAAACTGGGATACCGGATGTCCATTATGGGAACTCAATTTTTGGCAATATTCTTTTTGGTCATACTGGCCTTTACCGAACACTTCCGGTCCGTAAGCGGGATTCTTTACCTGGCATTATTCTGTTATCTGATTCGGCAACCATTGATGAATATGGCCGGTCCCATGATCTCGGAACTGTCCATGAGATATGTGCGTGAAAAAAACCAGGAACTGGTCAGTGCTCTGAATTCCAGTATCTGGAGTGCGTCCTGGTTCATCAGTGCCAAAATTTTTCAGTATCTGCGGGCCGGGGATATGGCATACGGGTCCATTTTCCTGATCACGGCATTGATCTATACCATCGGTGTTTCCTGGTATTTCATCCTGATCCGGAATTATGAGTCACAACAGATCGTTGTGAATCCCCTTCCTCCCCTGAAATAGCCGCAGGTTGCGACTATTGGATGACCCGGGCGTCCGCCACAATTATATCATAATAATACCCGTAACCAAAGTCCTTCTGTAATGTGACAAGGCCTTCAATGGTAATCACCGCGTTAACCTTTACCACATCATTGGTGGTAATTGTTAAATCATAAAACCCGTCAAAATCGGATCCATCCTGCAGATGAATCCAGTTCGTGCCCATGATTTCCGGAGTGAATTTGACGACTTTGCCACGAAGTTTGATGCGTTTACCATTCCAATCGGTTTTATGTTCCGCCAGGTCGGCAATGGCTGTAACATCGGCTTGCGGGTCCAGCGCAACAGCAGCTTTCTTCAACGTGGGTGCGCCCATATCATCTTCGTCCAGCGTCCCATGGGGCGCCTTGGTGACAGGTTCCTGTTCGGATTCGGTAAATATTCGCCCCACAAAATATATTTTATCAAAGGTCTGACCGGTGGATGTACTGGTGAAATCGCGCATTTCCATTCCACCGGAAAAATTGACATTTTCGCCGACTTTCACCGGAAATTCCGGAGCCGCCGCCCAGACTTCCTCCTGGCCTGTATCGATCAGTACGTAGGTGTATCCTCCCTGGTCCATGGTCTGTTTAACCACTCCGCTGTAATTATTCTGGAGTAATCCCGGCATACTGACCGGATGATCCTGCGCCATGGTATTGAAACACAATAATAGAAAAATGAAAGAAACTGATTTTATCCCCATGAAATATTCCTGTAGTTAGTGTGAAAAGAAGGTAAAATTTCCCGTTATCTTATAGCGATGTACAATCATTATCGGTGTTATGTGATATTCGGGTTAAAAAAGACCCCAGAATTCCGGTACAAACAGGGAAACCAGGGTCCAGATTTCCAGCCGACCCAAAAGCATGTCGGCGGACAGAATCCATTTGGACAGGTCGGAGAGTCCGGCGAAATTATCAAAGGGGCCTACGGCATCAATCCCGGGACCGATGTTTCCCAGCGTGGCGGCCACGGCGCTGAATGACGTGCCGGGTGTATTCCCTAGGGTAATGAGCAATAAACCGGAAATGAAAAAAATCATCACATAAGTGATAATAAAGTTCTGCACCTTAAAAACGCGATCAATTGTCAATCGTTTTCCATTACGGGACGGATTGATCACAGCGCGGCGATGGATCAGCTTATGCAACATATGGCGCATTTCCAGAAAGACAATTTCAATCCGCCAGGTTTTGATGGAACCGCTAGTGGACGCGGCCATACCTCCGACAAACATGAGGGCAATGAGTATAAATACACTGAAATCGGGCCAATACTTAAAATCCGCGGTGGCAAAACCCGTTGTCGTGATGATGGAAGTCACCTGAAATATTGCCTTGCGGAAAGCAGACCAGAAACTCATTTCATGTGCCTGGACCAGATAGACATTCATGGCAATGAGGAAACTGGCCGATAATAGGATTCCCATGAATATCTTGAAAGGGGCGGATTTCCAGTAATTGAATTTCCCTCGCAGGACCTGATAATGAAGGATAAAGCTGGTCGCCCCGGCAATCATGAAAATAATAACAATAGTCTCCACATAGACACTGTTGTAAAAACCGATACTGGCATTCCTAATTGAGAACCCACCCCCTGCAATCGTAGCGAAGGCATGGGTTACGGCATCAAACCATCCTATAGCCGGCAATAGAAGAAGAAGCTCCAGAACGGTTAACATAACGTAAACCTTCCAATACGATTTGGCAATTGTGGCGACACGGGGAAACAAACGGTCATCCGTTTCCGAAACCGGTGCCTCCGAGCTGAATAAATCATTACGACCGCGGAAATTGGGGAAAATAACCATTACCAGGACCACAATCCCAATGCCCCCTAACCAATGGGTTTCCGCTCGCCAGAACAGAATACTGCGAGGTATGGCTTCGATATCGGGCAAGACGGTCGATCCGGTGGCTGTGAAACCGGACAGGGATTCAAAAAATGAATCGGTGAAGCTGGGTAGAATATGATCCAGATAAAAAGGCAAAGCTCCGATTATGGAAGCCACAATCCACGAAATAACGACAATGACGACAGCTTCCCGGATGGACAGATTGTTAAAATCGTACTTCTGGGAGTATGATAAGACGCTGAATATGAGCATACCCAGAATGGGATATGCGAATTCAGTATGTACCGGTTCCCTGAAGCCGTAGGAGAGAAGTAAGCATGGAATCATCGCAATGGCAAACAGTCCCGATATTCGGCTCAGGAACTGTAATATTAATCTGTATTTCATCTATTTGCCTGCTGATCGAAGGTGAAATTTACAAGCAATTGCTCACGGTACAGGTTTTAATTTTTGACTATTATTTGGGATTTCCATTTAAAACCAACTGAAGATTGTTCTCAACTAAAATGTTATTTAGTACCTAATTCATCTCATAACTCATTGGTTTTATAATTCAACTTTTACTGCCAACCCCGGTACCGAAATAGTAGAACATCAAAGCGCCATCCAGCATGGATAGATTTTTCAGAAATCCGACCATTTGCATTTGCGCTTGCATGGGATCTTCAATACCCCCAGAAGGTATGTATGATAAATGTGACTGGAATCAGAAATACGACCAATAGGATGGCCCCAATCTTGACTTTGTATCCAAAAGCAATGCTAAGGCCTCCGAGAATAATCATTATGCCCCCTACAATAACGGCTAGTGTTGCAGCGAGAACCCCAGCCGAACTGGCATATTGAGCCATATCCTGGGTACTGGTTAAATGCCCGATCCCCGAAAACAAGAACATCAGTCAAAACAGGATTCGTCCTATTAATGGTATATATTTTATTTCATCTCCTTTTTAATCTATGACAATTACCCTGTGAGGATTTTAAGTTCAGTGTTAGTTGTTTTGCTTAACAAATTCAAGTTGTGTCAGCACAATATTTTACATTTTGCGCTACCTATCGACTGAGATTATGCATAGCTTTCAATGGGTTTATCCATCTTCATGCAATTTTCCCAAACCAAGTTTTTTCGTTAACCGGGCCAATTCTATTTGTTCCGAAGGGGTCAACACACTAAAAACCTTCACAATGTCTTTCAGGACGATCTGAAACACTTTTTTAATGAGCGCTTCTCCTTTCCCGGTTAAATGAATGTCATAAAACCGACGGTCGGCCCTGCCCCTGGTGCGTTGTACTAATTCAGCTTTCTCTAAATTATCGATCACCAATGTAATATTGCCGCCACTTTTCAATAACCGTTTCCCGATGGATTTCTGACATTGGCTTCCGGTGTGGTAAAGAAGTTCTAATATTCCGAATTGCGTATCCGTTAAGCCCGCGTCATCAATACCTTTTGTACAGCGTGTCGCCACCGATTGTGTTGCTCTGTTTAGCTTTGTAAATGCATCCAGAGCTGTTTTTTCTATTTCAGTTCCGTTGTAATGTGTTGCCATATCAGGTATTTTTTAATATCAAATCATTTAATATCTAAGTATAATTTATTCTGTTCCAAGTCAGAACCCTATAGACTGTCTTTTAAGTCCATGAGCTGTTCCTTCTTTCTTTATTCTTCTTGCGATATCGTTACCAATGTCGCGTAAGGAACTTCAGCTCAGGTTTTACTTAATTCTGTGATATGTCATTGGATATTAATAGTTATATGTTATTATAAAACGGTAGGTGAGGCATAATCTCATTGGTTGTAATAAATTTACTCAGTGGATTCCCTGTCGCTTGACAATTTTGTACGAACCCCAAAGGTTTGCCTGGGTTTCAGGTTAATTCGTCAAGTTGTCGATGATAATTACTTGACTTTTGTACAGGGATCCATTGTCTATAGGTTTCTGACTCTATACAAAAAACGGACATGGATTTTCCATGTCCAATTATCACGTGGCTCCGGAGGAGGGACTTCCCGATACGCTGCGCTATCGGGACAAACTTAGTTGCCTGCAGTCCATAATAAAAAACCCCATCTTTCGATGGGGTAATTCATGCTCCCCTTGCAATACCTTACTTATTACAAAAAACAGAGAATTTGTAGAGAGAATTGAACATTGCCATTTATCTGTTGGTAACGTCGTTATCCAGTCG
>JBHHUC010000101.1:0-4505 GCA_046861395.1 Fidelibacterota bacterium | reverse complement strand
GTTAGATTTCTGTTAGGGCTGGTCTGACGGACATAATCACCGTAAAATTACGCAATTATCAAAGGTAGAAAAATGAAAACACGCTGTCAGTGGCCGGGGGGAAATGAGTTAATGATTCAATACCATGACCAGGAATGGGGCGTGCCGGTCCATGACAACCGCAAGCTGTTTGAGTTCCTGGTACTAGATGCGTTCCAGGCCGGACTTAGCTGGTCTACGATCTTGAACAAACGCGAGAATTTCAGCCAGGCACTGGATAATTTCCAGCCGGAGGTCATCGTGAATTATAATTATACCAAGATTACCAGATTGCTGGCGGACGCCGGAATCATCCGCAATAAACTGAAAATCAATGCCACCATTGCAAATGCCCGCCTGTTTCTGGAAACCCAGCGTGAATTCGGCAGTTTTGACAAGTATATCTGGCAATTTACCGAAGGCAAACCCTTGGTCAATAATTGGAAAACGACAAAGGATATCCCAGTTAGCACAGCCGAATCCGATGCCATGAGCAAGGATTTAAAGAGCCGGGGATTCAAATTCGTTGGCACAACCATCTGCTATGCCTTCATGCAGGCGGCGGGCATGGTAAATGATCATACGGTTGACTGCTTCCGTCATTTGGAAGTGCAAAAATATTATTAACCACGGAATACCCGGAAAGACACGGTTCCGGTACTACTCATCAGTACTGGAACCAGTCCTCGCATCGGGACTATATTCCGTTATCAGATTATTAATTACGCACGATGGGAGTCCGGTATTCTACAGCATAAACAGCGCTTCAAATTAATTGCCTTATTTATCACCCTGACTCTCACCGCCCTGGTGCTGTGGCTGGCGCCGCTGGAGCGCTCCCTGGGAACGATAATGCGCTATGTCTATCTCCATGTAGCCTTGCTCTGGGCTGGTTCCCTGGGATTGATTACAGTGGCCGTACTGGGGATTATCACCTGCTTCAAACCCTTGGTTAAGATCGGCGCTTTGGTCCACTTTGGCTGGCTGGCGCTGATCGCTTTGGCAGGCAGTACATTTTTCAGCGGCATCGCCGCTATCAAAGCCTGGGGCGGCATCAGTTGGTCCGAACCGGTGAATCAGGCGGCGTTAACGATCATTCTGGTTACCCTGTTGGTACAATTGGTTGTGTCAGCCTTGCGGCACTGGCGCTTCACTCCCCTGCTCTATGCCCTACCGGTAATCACCATGCTGGTTACCCTTTACGACCTACCGAAAGTAATGCATCCCGAGAATCCTATCACCCTATCAGACACCTTCGCCATACCTTTGACATTTATTACACTGACGACGATTTTCTACGGTGCTATGCTGGCGGTTTCATTTGTACCAAGCACCTTGATTAATGACGATAACATCAGTTGATAATCAATCTATTTGTTCTTGGTAAAATCTGTCAAAGAAAATATTTACGGTGTTGAATTGATAATTGACAATTAAATCAGCACAAATTCTCTAAAATTATTTCTATTTATGGATTGCGTCTTTGCTTCATTGTTTAGTGTTTTAATCACCTGGACAGTTTTGGTTTAAAATCTAAGGTGATACTTTTGGGTAAATTGCCGATGAGCGAAAGGATAAATAATGACCCCAAAAGGAAGTGCCGAGAAGACAGTACGTGAGATTAAGAGGAAGACCCGCCGTAAGTATTCAGCTGAAGTATGGATGGGAAAGGTCGCCGGATGGACAATGTCTTTATTGAGAGATTATGGCAGAGCCTAAAGTACGAAGAGGTATATCTCAAGGCATATGATACGGTTGCTGAAGCCAGAGCCGGGATCAAGGAATGGATGCAGTTCTACAACGAAGATCGGACCCATCAATCCCTTGATAGACAAACACCAGAAGAAGTATACTTCAATCAGCCGACAGAGAAGTTGGTTGCTTAATGAACAAAACCGCAGAATTGATACTACACCTTATATCTAAAAAAAAGTGTCCGGTCAATGGGGTCCACCTCATAACCCGACCATAATTGATAGTGAAAACGATAGATATACATCTGGAGTGAAACGAAACGCGATGCAGAGTAAAAGGAATATAAATGCAATGGCATATATTCCACCAAATCAGGAATATAAACACAGTGCATATACACACACGTTATGGGCAATAATTGTGTGTAAGTCTTTAAAACATTTGGCACACTTTGGTTGAGAAGTTAAGGTATACTTCTTTCATTTAGAGTTGGTGATAATTTACCTGGGTTATTGATTTAATCCCCATGTTTTGAGTACATGTTTTCCAATCCGTGCGAGGCTGCCCTTTTCATTATTTTATATGACAGAACTAGACAGAAGTAGACAAAATCACAGCACGCTTAGTACACACTTTTTCTTTGAGATCGTCGAGAACGCAGTGGCCTTTTAAGCCATTGGCCGCGCGTCCCCTGCCCGACTGAGTGCGTCAGCGGTCAGGCCTGCCTGACCGGAGTCACTCGACGACAAGCCTCGTTTTCAGACCTGAAAGCAGGCTTTTTTATTGTTTTCACATGTGGACAGATGCGGACACAAAAGGACATTAGAACCCCTATTATGTGAACGTTTGTATGTGAACAAATGAGCGTTTTGAGCGGTGAAACCCAACCTCAGAAAAACAGGCCTAAAATGCCCCAAATTCGCCTGTTTTGGAGTTTGGATTTGATACGCAAACTATGCTTTAGGCATCTCATCTTGGGAAAATGGATTATTAATCATGGAATAAAATATAACTTGCAGGTTATATTACTTTGAGGTAATATACCTATGTGAATTGGCAAGTAGAATACACTGATCAGTTTGATGATTGGTGGAATAAACTAAGCGAAAATGAACAGAACTCAATTGCAGCAATTGCGGGTGTGCTTGAAGAGCGTGGGCCTAATCTCCCTCACCCATTCAGTTCAGGTGTGGAATCTTCACGCCACAGTCACATGCGTGAGATGAGAAAGCAGATTAGTGGTGACCCGTACCGAGTGCTCTACGCATTTGATCCGCGGCGTACCGCAATCCTTCTAATTGGAGGAAATAAATCCGGTAATGACCGGTGGTACGAAGAATACGTACCCATAGCAGATGATCTCTATGACGAGCATCTGGAAGAGTTAAGAAAGGAAGGCAAAATCGATGGCTAAACAGTTTAAAACGCTCTTGAAGGACATGCCTAAAGAGCGTCTTCAGCTTATAGAAGCTGAGAAACAAGTTTTACTACATGAAGTAGATCTTCAGGGTTTACGGCAAGCAGTACAACTGACACAAAAACAATTGGCTGATACTTTAGAGATTAACCAGGCTGCAATATCAAAGATGGAAAACCAACCAGACATGTTTGTTAGTACGCTACGCCGGTTTCTTGAAGCCATGGGTGCAACCCTAAAGATTGTTGCAGAGTTTCCTGACTCTCCGCCAATTATAATTAATCAGTTTGAGGATTTAAACGCTGATTCTGATGAACCAGTCGAACTTGTTGCAGCAGTTCAATAGCAACAACAACTAATTATTTTAACTGAGGGCAGTCGATTGGCTGCCCTTTTCTTTAGGGACGCAGTAGAATTCCTGCCAATGCAAATGCAATCTTCGGCCATTCACTTCGCAGTAGGTAACAAATTGTCTGCCAAACCAGAATGAAATTGTTCTCATTGGAAAAGGGAACAAAATAAGGCACATAGCTCTCAATGATACCATGGTAGGTATTCTTGAATCCAGGAAGCACCTGCCACATCCTTTTCCCTATGCTTACGATACTATTTATGATTGGACAGTCAGACATACTTTTAAAAAGGCGAAGATAATAGAAGCAAACATACATACATTGATAAAAACGGCAGGTGCACTACTGATCCAGGCAGGCGTAGATATTTACAAAGTAAGCAAATTTCTTGGTCATTCCAGTGTAACGGTAACAGAAAAACATTATGTCGATTTACTGAAACGGGATTATGTCGACATATAAAAATAATCGAAAATCAGGTAGATTTTTACGCGGAAATTATACGGAAAAAAGGTACCAAAATGTACCAAAACAGTGTCCGTGTAAATCCGTATCACAAAATTTTCGCCGAGGAAACCATTAAAGCATCTGAAAATACTAATCCCCGTAAGTTATTATCTCACAGAGACTTAGAAGGAGTACCCGGGGTCGGACTCCCAGCCTGACCGGAGTAATTGAGGAAGATCCATCTGTCTAAAGTCATTCGGGCAGGCCCGCCTGACCGGTGTCATTCGGGCAGGGAACCGACAACCGATCGCTGATATTCCAAACCTCTGTAAAATGGCATCCTACTAAGGATGAATGGTGTACCCGGGGTCGGACTCGAAGACTCGCCGTAGGTGTACCTACGGCTACGCCGAGGCCCGCACGTCCGCGTTGGACGAAGCAAAACATGAAACAGATCCGACAGCCTTAAACATTAATTTATGTACCCGGGGTCGGACTCGAACCGACACGAGCGCAGTGCTCGAGGGATTTTAAGTCCCTTGTGTCTACCAATTCCACCACCCGGGCCATTCAGT
>JBHHUC010000040.1:0-18696 GCA_046861395.1 Fidelibacterota bacterium | reverse complement strand
TGGTGTTGTCAGAGGACCTTTAATGGCAATTAAAAATTCACGAATGACGGCCAATGTTTCATCCGGCAGCCAGCTGCCAGTCTTTTCCAAGGCTTTTTCACCGGCGAATACTTCCATCCAATGAATTTTTCTTTTTCCATTATAGGCTTTATTCACTGCCGCATCGAAGACACGTACAGCGGCATTCCAGATATCGGGTCCGATACCATCACCTTCAATGAAAGGAATAATGGGATTATCCGGAACGTTCAGTTTCCCCTTCTCGGCCGTGATTTTTTCCCCACCGGCCGGGATACTTGAATATTGATAGGTTGACATTATAAATCCTTTTTCGTCTTTTGTTTTGATTTAATGGTGGCGGCTGGTTTAACGTCTGTTTTCTTTTCCCTGTTTGTGCCGGAATTGGATTTTTTATAATCCGTCAGATAAAACCCGGTTCCTTTGAAAATTAATCCGGATCCCCCACTGACCAGTCGCCGAACTGATCCGCCACATTCGGGACATTTATTTAATGGTTCATCAGACATGGATTGAAAATATTCAAACCGACAACCACATATTTGGCACAAATAGTCGTAAGTAGGCATTGAACGTTTTTCTCCTTTTATCCGAAAATTTTGAGTATAAAATTTACAATTATCTGGAGTGGAATTTCAGATTTAAGTAACGTTCCACAATGGCAGGAACATAATCGCGAATATCGCCTTTTAATTTTGCCACATTCTTCACAACGGTAGAGTTTAAATGAATAAATTTTTCATCCGGCATCATTAATACCGTGGTTACCTCAGGATTCAGGTGATAATTCATCATGGCCATCTGAAATTCGAATTCGAAGTCACTTACATGGCGTAATCCCCGAATCAGGGCTATGGCTTTTTCCTGCCGTGCGATATTCACCACAAGATCCTGGGTCGACATAATGACCACATTTGGTATATGTTTCGTGGCATCGGTTATCATCCCTTTTCGCTCCTGGGCGGAGAATAAGGCCTGCTTCTGCTGATTCTCGGCAACCAGAAAGATCAGTTCGTCAAATAGTTTCGATGCCCGCTCGGCAATATCAATGTGTCCATTATGAATAGGGTCAAAGGTACCTGGATAAATAACCCGTTTCATCTATTTTCTCCAAAATAAAAGGGTTGTATCACCATATTTCTTATGACGATCAGCAGGAAATTGGGCCAGATCACTGGCTGTTTCCAATATATAAATCCCGGCCTGATTCAGTGCTGCTAGTGACGTATCAATCAACTGCGTCATTTCCGTCTTATCCGCCGCCAGCTGATAGGGCGGATCAGTGAAAACAATGTCAAATCCACTCAGGCTGGCCATCCGGAGAACATAATCACCGAATAGGCATTGTAGTCGGGATGTCTCAAATCGTTCCGTGTTCCGCTTAAGCAAGGAATAGATGGCCTTGTTTTTTTCGATAAGGGTTACCGCTTCCGCCCCACGGCTCAAGGCTTCCATACCCATGATTCCTGAACCAGCAAAACCGTCACAAAATGTTTTCCCATCCAGTGGTCCCAGTATATCGAATAAACTTTTCCTGACCCGTGACTGAGTGGGACGATAGGGTAAATCTTTCGTCAGTATGGTATGACCTTTGAATCGTCCCGTCAGAATACGCATAATCAGGATTGAGACAGGAGGGCAATGTACAATACGATGGAATACCGTGAGTCATCCCGGTGTAATTCTGCCTTCCTGACAATGATGTTGGCGTAGCTTCCCTCCAACCATCTGAGACAGCGAACGATGGAATCCCCGCTGGTCAGGCGCAGAGTGACGGGGACATAATCAAAGCCAGCCTTGTGGATAACCCGATATACATCCAGTGTCCCGGTGGGGAATAATTGTAAGAACTGCGACCGCCATTGCGGAGGAGCTATGAAAAATCCGGTTCTTTCCTTTTCTTCTCCGGGCGAACTGTCTGACAGGATTTCGCTCAAAATATTCTGTACCTGAATCGTATCGGGGTAAAGCAATTCCAATTCATCGGAACTGATGACAACGTCATTGAAGTCTTGCAGTGCCGGTTTTGTTATGATTTGCGTCAGAATTGACAGATAATTCCGGGATTGTTCCTGCCAAAACTGTGCCGTTTCAGGAAGAGAGGCGTAGGTATTGATGGTGTATTCCGGCGGCTTATAGCCAACATAGTGCCATTCCCGAATCGAATTCCAATTTGCGGCTATATAGGTCAGGCTCGTGAGAAGAAATATTGTAACCAGAACGCCATGATATCTGGAATGGTGTACTAGTTCTGCCTCCACCGATTCCTTCTCGGGGTGTACTGCAGGCCTCTCTGCCTGCTTCAACTCCGGCTCCGACGTTACGGTGTAAGTCAATCCGTGCGAATCATAGAGATTGGGCAAGGCTTGGGGCATAGTATCCGCAACCCACTGGCATACGGAAATCTCATCGGATGATAAGGCTAAATCGGTGGGAATTTCCCAGTCGGAAAGCGGAATTTCCACATAGCCGCAGGATTCCAGCCAATGACTTTTCTGGTTAGGTGTATAAGTCCCGATAAACGCAATCCGGGAATCAATTTCATCCATTTCATCTGCAAACAGATGCTCCTGAAGGGTAGTATCACCACACCAATTGGAATATTTCGGCAATCCGGACAGGAATTTCAGGTCGGTAATAAAATTTCCACGAACGGTGTAACCATATACGGTGTAGCCCCGGACCGATTCGAATACGGCATGTCGAACCTGCACCTCATCCGGTATGAAAGCAAGGATCCCCGGAGCCAACAGATGTCCCGGCTTTGCCCCCAATTCACGGATGGACAGTTTGAGTGCATCGGGTAGTCCGGCCGGGATGAATGTTACGTGATATTCCTGTCTGACATCAGGATTTTCGATCCAGCGGTAAGTATAATGGGCACCGATATCACCTAAAAACCATTGTTTTTTTTGTTCGAAATATTGCTGCAGTTCGGATGTATCCAGGTCATCCCTGAGAATGATGATTTCTTCAAATACAAGTGTTTCATCGAGGAAAACATGTACCGTTTCACCGGCAAAGTCACGCCCTTCCGCTACTCGGCTCAGAATGCCGCCGATGGTGTTGGCTAATTGCTGTTCATCGGCAATACAGGATAGAATTTGTTTTTCAAAAGAAAATGTAAAAGTTTCGGTTATCTTTTTGTGACCTTCATCCTCAAACCAAGATAAGCCGTATAGGCTATCATTGGTTAGGACGAAAATATACACGGGAACCGTTTAATCCCAGCTGGTCGCACCGCCGTCGATATACCCATGATTGTTAGCCTGGAAAGAAAAAATAAAATATCGTGGTTCTTTCACGACATCGGTTATGGGACTGGCAATCCGAATATTATCTTCCTGGATATCAATGACGAAGGATTTATTCGTAACGGGACAGAAAAACATGGATGAATCTGGTTTATACGAATCGAAATAAGAGATCACTTCCACCCGTTCCAAGGGTTTTTCCTCCAGGACGCGAATAAAGAGGGAATCCTGTTTTTGTGCCGCCAGCTGTTTCATTTGAATATAAACGGTATCAATACGCGATTCATCGCGGAAGCCGTCAGGCGTAAGGGCATATTTCAATATGGTTACAGAGGTATCAATAATGGTGTCACGGCGGGTTTTCTGAAAACCAAATGTCGTATCGAACTCTACATCAAACGCTTCAGGTATGGTAACTTTAAAATTCCGGTCAAACAGGGTGATTTCCTGTTCCCCGATGAAGGTGGAATCGGCAACAACAGAGTCACGGGCGGCATTGACGAGATTCATGGCAAGGAAACCATCATCAAAATATTCTCCCGTTAATTCCCGGCAGAAATTGTATACTCCATAAATCGTTGACATCCGGAAATGGGCTTGTTCCTCAACCTGGGCTTCTTCTTCCCAGATCGCCGTCGGAACAGACAAGGTTATAAACAGGAACACAAGCGCCAGAACAATTAACAGCTCCAGAAAATCGGCATATCTTTGTCTTTTCTTTACATCCATCTTTAATCCTATTTAACGCTTATCCGGGATAAAATTTTGGCATACGTTTTGGCACCAATGCCTTTTACGCGCTGAATCTCATCCACAGTTTTAAACTCACCGTATTGTTCCCGATAGGCTATGATTCGCTGCGCTGCCACGGGACCAATATTCGGCAGTGATGTCAATTCATCAATATTCGCAATATTAATATTAACGATTTCTAAGGAATCGTCAGTAGCCTTTTCTGCGGTTATCGGTAACTTGGTTTCGGGTTCAGTTAAAACCGGTTTTTTCACGTGCGAAATTTTCATTGGAATATGATCTACTGTCCAGGATCGTCGAACAATGCCGGTGATGAGACCTATTCCAGCAACCGTTAGGATAAATTGCAGTACCAGCTTTTCCCGGGGAGTGAACAACATTTAGATATCTCCAAGGGAAAAGGATGGTTTCTGTTTGCTGATGGCCTGCAGCTCCTGTAATAATTCTTTTTCTTTTCTTGACAGCGATTTAGGTGTAACGACCTGTACTTTTACATACTGATCCCCACGGTGGGAGGATCGTAGCCGCGGATAACCCTTGCCTTTCATCCTCAACTTCTGCCCCGATTGGATACCTGCCGGAATTTTCAGTTTCGCCTTTCCTTCGATGGTAGGAACCTCTATAGTCGTACCCAGCGCACAATCCGTGAGGGACAATTTCACTGTCATATGAACATCCTGTTCATCACGTACAAAGTAGGGATGTTCCTGTTCCTCGAAGAACACGACCAGGTCACCGGAATAAACCCCTTTGCCACCCTTATTCCCCTGGCCTTCCAGCGTCATGTAATTGCCACTGGCCACACCTTTTGGTACTTTGATCTTTATGGCCACTTTCTTGCGTTGGATTCCCTTACCGCCGCAGGATTGGCAGGGCGTTTCCACAATTTCACCTTCTCCCTGGCACACTGGACAATCGGAGACCACAACGGATTGACCGAAAAAGGAACGGGAAATTTGTCGGACCTGTCCGCTACCACCACAATGTCGGCAGCGGGATGGCATGGTCCCCGGCCGGGCACCGTTACCGTTACAGGTATCGCAGGTCTCAAATCGATTCAGATTAACGGTTTTATCCACACCCGTCAATATTTCCTGAGGACTTAAGGTCAGTGTGATTTTCAGGTCCTTTGCTTTACGGGCATATCCTCCTCCCCGTGACCCACCGCCACCAAAGATATCATCAAATGGTGATCGGCCACCGAAAATATCACCAAACTGGCGAAAAATGTCTTCCATGGACATGTGAATACCACCACCGAAGCCGCCGGTTCCTCCCTGCTCCCCCAAACCGACACCGGCATGTCCGAATTGGTCATACTGGGCCCGCTTCTGGGAATCGTTTAAAATGGAGTACGCTTCAGCGGCCTCTTTAAACCTGGTTTCGGCTTCGCTGTCACCCGGATTCTTATCCGGATGGTACTTCATTGCGATTTTACGATAGGCTCGTTTTATTTCGTCGGCGCTGGCATCCCGGGCGACACCCAGGATTTCGTATAAATCTTTCACGATTTATTTACAACTACTTTGGCATGACGAATAACGCGATCTTTATACGTGTAGCCTTTTTCAAATACTTCAAGAATTTCATCATCCCCGGCGTTTTCATCATGACGAATCATCAAGGCATCATGAATTTCGGCATTCAGGGTATCGCCGGACTCCCCAAAGGGTTTCAGTTTCCAGTTGGACAGGAATTTTTCAAATTTATTGTGAATCATGGTGATGCCTTTTTTCAGGGATTCTTCACTGGCCTCTTTCCCATCCTGGAATGATTTCACGGATCGATCCAGATCATCTACGATCGGCAGTAAATCGGCAAAGATGTCCTGGCCTTCGTATTCCAGCATTTTCTGGATTTCCCGTTCCTTGCGCCGACGGAAATTCTCAAATTCGGCCTTCAGGCGTAGATGTTTTTCCTCGAGCGATTTTAATTCTTCCGTTATTTTTTTTATTTGCTGTTTATCCTTGGAAACCCGGGGCTTGGCAGGTTTTTTCCGGGTGGATTTCTTCGTTTTTTTATCTTCAGATGACATAAGGCAGTAACTCCGCAAATGTGTTTAAGGTTTTGCTGACAATCCGGTAGGGTAAGCGTTTAGGTCCGATTACCGCCAACCGTCCCTGAAGTGAATCCAGATGAAAATCACATTTCAAAATGGCACAATCGTGAAACCGTTCATCTTCATTTTCATGACCGATAACAGTATCCTGAGAAATTTCTTTCAGATAGGATTTAATTGATCCGCTGCTCAGTCCTGAAATAATATCCCGGATAGCTTCGATATTCTGAAATTCGGGGTATTGCAATAAAGGTTCGAATGAAGATGTAAATACTTTTTCTCCTGTATCAAACGAGAAATAGGCGGCCGGTTTTTTCAGCAGTATCTGAACTATCTCATGATCCGAAACATCAGCTTCCTGCACCCGATGCTGGAAAGATTCACGGATGTCTTCCAGGGTCAACCCAATAAGCATTTCCCGTAATACGCGATTGATCTTCGCCAGCCGGGTCCGGTCAATGGCCACATTTAAATTCAATACAAGGGACTGAATCAAGCCGGAGTCAACTTCCAGCACCAGCATGATCCGTTCCGAAGAAAGTTCAATCAGTTCCAATCCGGTCAGAATACTTTTACGGACATTGGATAGGAGAACCACACCTAATAATTGACTGGAGCGGGCCAAAACTATCGCCGTGGCCGATAATAAATTGTCAATTTGGTTGTTAAAACGTTTTAATTCTTCCAGCATTTCATCCAAGGCAATGTCTACATCATCCGCATTCATCAGATGATCCACATAATAGCGATAACCGGCATCGGTGGGCATTCTGCCGGCTGACGTGAATGGATGAGTTAGCAATCCGAACGATTCCAGTCGGGCCAGGGAATGTCGGATCGTCGCGGGACTCCAGTCAAAATGATGTACACGCTTCAGAAAACTGGACCCCACCGGTTGGATTGTTTCAATATAATCCTCGATGGTGGCCTTTAATATGGCCTCTTCCCGCGGTGTCAATTGAATATTTTTTGACTGAATCATGACCGAAAAATTAGAATTTCCCTCGAGGCACAGTCAAGGTTGGAAATCGCATGATAATACTATAAAAATTTAGATGTTGCCCGGTAGCTCCCCACCCAGGCCATGCAGATGGAGATCACACCCAGAATGATAAAACTGGTATATTCAATATGAATCGTTGTGGCAATTAGTCGGGGACCGACTTTATTGAAAGCAGTTATGAGGCCATAGATGGTGCCAGTCGCCAATCCGAAACTGATCAGAGCCTGGAACATGGCTTCCAGCATAAACGGAGTTCGGATAAATATTTTGGATGCACCAATAGTTCTCAGAATAGTAATGAGATCCCGCTTGGCATATACCGTAAGACGAATCGTATTGGAGACAATGATGATGGTTAATACTATCAAACCCAGGATCAGGTACATTCCCAACTCAACCGCTTTATTGTAAAACCATTCAATTCGTCGTATCAGTCGTCCCTGGTGATGGACTTCTGCCACGCCCTGGGTCTTTCCGATTTTTCTTACCAGTTGATCAATGTCCAGGGATGCGTTCGGGTCCTGCAACACATTTACCACACAGCTGAGAGGAAAGGGATTATATCCCAGCATGGCGATGACATCTTCGCCGTATTGCTGTTGAAATATCCGGGCGGCGTCATCCCTGGTAATGAGTGTCACCGAACGTACATTGGGATAGGATTGAAAGGTATTCACCAGTTCCTGAGCCGCCGATTCTCCCACATTTTCATTAAAAAAGATTTCAATTTTATATTTGCCCCGAAAATATTCCAGCACCTGATGCGTATTGTCTCCCACCAGTATGAATAAGCCGATGAACGTGAGGCAGATCGCATTCGTAACAATGGCGGCAAAAGCGGTGAGTTTATGCCGCCAAAGGTTTTTAAGTCCCTCGGAAAATAGAAAGGCCAATTTGGACATTAGGTCTTCATTTCTCCATCCGTGATTTCATAAATCTTCCGTCCCTGTCCTTTGATCAGATTATAGTTATGCGAAGCCATGAGAACTGTAGTCCCATCTTCATTGATGGCATTCAGCAGCTTGAGCAATTCAAAGGATGTTATGGGATCCAGATTTCCAGTGGGTTCATCGGCCAGCAGGATTTCCGGCTCCTTAACCAAGGCACGGGCAATGCAGGCCCGCTGTTGTTCACCACCAGATAATTCTTTTGGAAAATATAATTCCTTATCTGCCAGTCCAACCGCTTCTAAGACAGTCATGACACGATCTTCCACTTCATCCTTCGCTACCCCGACAATGTGCAGGGCCAATGCAATATTCTGGAATAAATTGCGGTCCGGCATTAAATAATATTCCTGAAAAATGTACCCGATATCCTGACGATATTTTGATAAATGCCGCGGTTTCAGGTTTTTCAATTTCTGTCCGTTGACAATGATGGTACCGCTGTCAGGCTTCAGTTCGCCGTAAATCAGTTTCATGATCGTTGTTTTACCGGAACCGGTGGGACCGATCAAAAAGGAGAATTCCCCTTTTGACACTTCAAAGGAAATATTTTTTACACCATCCCCCTTGCGATAGGTATGGGAAACATTTTCGAACCGGATCATGGGAAAATATAGGATTTAGGCTTCTGTGTAACCAATGAAAATCCCCGGAAATTCCGTCAGGAATAAAAGAGTTGGCTGAGGAAAATGATATAGCCGGCAAATAGGAGCAGCGATACCCAGCGGGGTACCGGCTGTTTCATGAAGGCGATGGGGAAAAGAATGATTCCGTAAACCAGCATGTAAGGAATTTCCAGAAACAGAATATGCCGCGGTGAGGCCAGCGGTGCCACCATGGCCGTAATCCCCAGAACAGAGAGAACGTTAAATAAATTGGAACCCACAATATTTCCGATCGAAATCGCACTCTGTTTTTTCAGAGCGGCCACAAACGACGTGGCAAATTCCGGCAGGGACGTACCCAGGGCTACAATCGACATTCCGATGACAATTTCACTGACGCCTAAAATCCTGGCGATACGGATCGCGCCATAGACAAAAACTTCCGCCCCGCACCATAACAGAATGACGCCCCCCACCAGTGCAACGGCGGCCGCCTTCATGGATGTAAAATGGTCTTCCCGTTCCGTCACTTCGGCCGGTGGACGCCGGATCATCATGATGGTGTAACCGATGATACCGCCAAACAGAAATACACCTTCCAAACGGGATATGATTCCATTCATAATCATGAGAACGAAAACAAAGGAAACGATAACGTAATACAACAGGTCGCGCTTGATTTCCTGGAGCTGTATTGTGACTGGAAAAAGGAGCGAACTGATTCCCAGGACCAGTCCCACATTGGCAATATTGGAACCGATAATATTTCCAATGGCGATGGTATTCGCATCGGAAATGGCCGCATTCAGACTGACTACCAGTTCCGGCAGGGATGTTCCGAAGGCAACCACAGTCAATCCAATGACAAGATGGGAAACACGGAATTCTTCCGCAATATGTATTCCCCCTTTCACGACCAGATCGGCACCATAGTACAGGAGAACGGATCCGATGAATAAAAGAAGTAAATACAGAATCATCTGTCGTACAGATTATGATCGTTGATATAATCCCAGACCTGCTGGGTTACCATATACCGGATTGTTTTATTTTCGCGCCAGCGGCGACGGATGTTTGTTGATGACACTTCAAACCGGGGAATATTGGCAAACTGGATCTCATGCAGGATGAAATTCTGTATGGTGGTGGGGTTAAATCCGGGGCGCAGGGCCACGATGACCTGGCATTCTTCCAGAATACGTTTTGGCTTATGCCAGGTATGAAATTCTTTCAGGGAATCGCTCCCAATCAGGAAATAAAGCTCTTTTCGCGTCAGGTTATGTTGTTCTTTATATTCCAGAATTGTATCAAGGGAATAGGAAATACCACCCCGTTTAATCTCAATATCGGATATTTCAAAGTGGGGATTATCCGCAATGGCTTTTTCCAGCATCGCCAAGCGGTCCTTCATTGGTGTGATATGGTTCTCCAGCTTGTGCGGTGCTTTCCAGGCCGGAATAAATACTATTTTATCAAAATTTTCCGCTTCCGTAATGGTCTGTGCAACCAGCAGGTGTCCGATATGCGGCGGATCAAAGGTACCCCCAAACAGGCAAATTTTCATTTCCGGTTCTTTCTGGCCAATTTTTTTCGGGCCTTCTCCAGGTAAGAATTTACATCATCTTCCAATCCCGCCTCTTTAATTATTTCCCGTACACCGGCATAATACGACTCCGCCTCTGCCACATTCAGTACCAGGCAATGGCTTTGAATAATACCGGCATGGGCTTGCGGCACCAGGTCGGTGTCATAATAATTCTGGAGAACCTGTTCGAAGGCCAAAATTGCCGAGTCATAAGCGCCCAGCTTGATATACAGGATTCCGGTCTGATAGGCCTTCATCCCCAGCTTTTCCCGTAATTCCACCATGGTTTTTCCCGCCTCCTCACGATATTCCGAGGTAGGAAAATCCTCTATAAACTCCTGGAGTTTATCCAGCGCCTTTTCCGTGCTGGTCTGATCATGGTAATATTTGGGGGATTCGTTGACATAACACTGACAAATGCGCCAGCGGGCTTGCTCCAGAAACGGACTGAAACTCATGCGGCGGACCAGGCGGTCGTATTCGGCCCGTGCCAGAATATATTCTTTATTCCTGAAATATGCTTCCCCCAAATAGAACAAAGCATCGTCACCCAGTTCGGTATGGCCGCCACTGATGGCAACATAATTAAATTCTTCCTGAGCCCTGAGATACTTTTTCTTTTCAAGGTATTCCATTCCCTTTTCAAACCGGGCATTGAAATTGCTGGTTAAATCAGGTTTCGATGACGAACACCCCAACCATAATCCAGTCAAAAGAAAAAGTATAATGAGTTTTTTCATCAATTTATCCTTAGAATTGCAGTGATAATGATATACCGCCGATGCCATATTTCGTGTGGGGATCATAAAGTAAGCCCACATCGGTCTTAATCTCCGTTCCCTTTTCCTTGTTCCGGCGATTAGCAACGATGACGGCATCGATGGCACTCCAGACATGATTGAAAAGCGTCGCTGTCATGGCATAATTGGCTATTTTCAGGTATCGGTTATTTTCATACCGCATTTCGACATATTTGTCTTTCTTCTTCGTTGACAATATGATTTCGATTGAATCACCGCCTACATCTTTTTCTTCTATCAGCCATTCGGTGGTAAAATCACTCCATCCCCCGACAAACTGATCGTATTTACCAATATTTTCATAGAAATCCCGGTCGCGCACCACACTTACATCGGGGTTCAGGGCCCAGTCGGGATGGATGACCAGCGAATCGGAAGCGACAAATTCATTGTAATCATTCAATAAATCACCGGTTAGATGAAGGAGCAGACTATGGGTACCGTCAATGCGGAAATCGTTATATTCCAGGAATTTTGAATCCGGTGGATTATTCGTATTGGTCACCCAATCGGACAGACTCCAGTTATCATCAGCAAAATTTTCATAATCCCGCTGCAACCCGTTGGCTTTCTTCAATAAGACACCATAGGCCACCAGGCTGGAAATTTCCACGCCGGCCATGGCGCCGATTTTCAGCCAGGAATCATGATTGTATGCCTGACCCGTGCCGGGGATAATCAGGGACATGAGCATGGGCCTTCCGGGATAGATGGGAGTTGCAGCCAGGGAATCCTTTGTAATGACCGAATCGCCCGGCAATATGCTGAACCGTGTGGCATAGCGATAGTCGTAACGAGCCATTGGGTTTCCGGCCATGAGAATCCCGAGGACACACAACGCCGGCAGTCCCGTTTGTTTAAAAGCCGAATAAAAGTGTGAAATAATATCTGTTTTCTTTACCATAGGTGTACACCTGATCATTGACTTGATTATGAATGCTTGTTAGACCTCTATGGACTTCAAGGCCAATTGCAGTGGGGAAATTATAAAAGGAATAGCCATTGATTCGCCATTGAATTCCCAGAGATGGTTTCGCCGCGAATCGATCGCTCCAGGCATCCCCGTACTGGTATTCGAATCCCAGGACTGAATTCTGGAAATGCACCCAGCCGATATGAATTTGTTTTTCCCGGAAAAGAGGAATACGGAAAATAAGCGATCCGGTGGCCAGGCGATTGCCTTCGATACTGTAAAAGGGATATCCTTTGATGCCATATAGTCCGCCGGCAAAAAAGTTGAAGAACGAATCGGCTTCGGTATTATTCATCCAACCAATTTTTGTTTGCAAAGATACGGTCCAGCGGTTGGTTCGGGGGATTTCCAGCGAATATTCACTTTCCCCTTCCAGCCGCAACAGGTTATTGGCTTTACTGTATTCGGGGATAATGGTTCCGGCATCGGAGAGATTTAATCCTTCGATGAAATCATTTTTCTCATAATTCAGATTCACATCCAGGCGAAAACCGTTGGACGGATTGATATTGCCGTCAAAGCGTGGTTTTCGGGCGACAGTCTGCCAGTGCAGGCCTCCCACCCAACCCCGATAATAATCATAGGCAAACCCGGCCTGAATTGTTGTGCCGGGCACGGATTGATCAATGAATGCACGATAGACCTGCCAGGCAGTGGTCATTTCCAGACTGTGGCGTCCCCGAATGGGAAAACGTAATCCACCACGAAAATATGTCATGCGATAACGAATATTGTTATCCAGATGATAAACCGAATAAACATCGTTTTCACGGATATTCCGTGTCAGGTAAAAGGATTCCAGAAATACGGTGGGATAAAAACGTTTAAACTCAAACAGAAAAAACAAATCCAGATCATTGACGCGGTTTATGGAAGCCCCGCCGAACAACGTAAGCCGATCGATAATTTCACCAGAATAAAAATATATTCCCGGCTTGAAAGTCCCGTAATCCACCATAAGTTTGGGCATGATAAACATTTCGGCGAATTGATCATGATACGTAACCGCCGTATCCTGATTCATGCCTTGCAATGGTTCAGCTATCCCTTCATTACGTAGGTAAAAAAGAGGTGAATAGCCAACCACCGTATCAGGCAAAACTTTAACTGTATCCAGTAATGCTATGTTATATCTTCCGTTATCATATAATGAATATAGAATTTTTCCCTGCGGAGAAACGGAAGGCATGAAGGCGCCGCCCAATACATTCGTAATAAAACCTTGTTCCCCTGTCGCTGGGTTCAGCAGATAAAGATTATAAATACCGGTCCGGTCATCGGCATACACGATTTTTCCGTCGGTAGTAATAGTAAGGTTCCGTTCATCCCATAATGGCTCGCTCAACAGGTCCCCCAGACTAGAATCGGAAAAGGAATAATAGCCAATATTGCGGTAATGATTATTCGTATAATCGAAAATCAATTTATTTTCCGCCGCCACATATATCAGGGAATGAATCATGCGGTGATCCTTGAAATCGGTCAACTGATATCTCTCCCCTGTCGCAAGTTTTATAAAATGAATATTCTGGCCGCCATCATAAGTCCCCAGATAAGCCAGGGTTGAATCCCCCGGAATGAAAACGGGAGAAAAAGCGCGGGCATCAACGGTTAGGCGCTTGTCTTTCTCCGTTATTAAATCATATTCATAAATATCGTAAAACCGGGACCCGTGGCGGTTTGGTTGCTCTGGTCGTCGGCTGATATAGAGTTTCTTGCCGCCCGGATGCCAGGATACAGCACTGGAAATACCACCCAGGATTTTCTTATCCTCCCCGGTGTCAAGATCATAAACAAATAATTCGGTCTGACCGAAATAATCCCCATTCTTATTCGACAAATAGGCAAAGGCCGTTCCGTTGGGATTCCATACCGGATGAATATTGGTTGTCCCGTCCTGCAGCAATATCTTTCCAGTTTGGGAATGTGACCTGACTGATCGGGTCAGTATCGTGTATCGCTGGTCCAGGGTGCGAGCGAAATCATCATAGACATCCGTTCCCGGTCGGCCAATCGCTTTTTCCATGGCGGAGTTTATGGAAAACTGCAGGGGTCGGGATAATTCCTCCATGATGATGCGAAAAGCATCCGAACCATATTTTACACCGATATAGCGACAAAGAGCATAGCCGGCATTATAAACCGATTCGTTTCCGATTCCCCTTTTCCCGAATGAATTCATTTCGTCAAATGACAGCAGGTTTTGATGCATAACCCGATCACGGAGAATCATATCACGGTGGGAATCCCACGTATCCCAGGTGGAACCGTCATACATGTACTGAGAGACGCCCTCAGCCAGCCAGGGCGGAACAACCGTACCGGGGATGGGATAACTCATCAGACGATCGGGAAAACCATAGAGAACATCTTTTCGTTTATATTCTTCATACCCCATCCACTGAAAATAGGCCCCGGGAATTTTCGTTCCGGCCTTCATGGCTTTTTGAATCGAAACAATATGCGTGAATTCATGGGTGATTACATTCTGCAACCAGCGATGACTGCCACGTAAATCATAATCCAGAGGAGTAGCCCAGATATAGATTTTATTATCATAATAATACGCAGCGCCGTTCGAGAAATCGTCGGTATCGATGAAAATCAAATGTGTTTTTTTCTCAGGTTCATGCTCATACAATCCGGTTATGGAAGGATAAATTTTTTCCGCAACTTCCGCCCCTTCGCGGGCTGTCCATTCCGTTTCATCATGAAAATGGATATAATAATGTTCCGTTTCGATTGTATGCCAATTCAATTCCGGGTGATTATACTGAACTTGGCCCGACAATAAAACCGGTATCAAGGCAACCAAACAAATCAGGCTAAAAATAGAACGATTCAATTATTTGATGATCCCGATTTTTATTGTTTTGGCCGCACTTCGTGATCCCCTTACCGCTTTTACCCGGGCCAGATAAACCCCCGGTTCGATATGCGTGGTGATCCAGGTCCATTCCACCGGAGATTGACCATTGGGAATATCGATGCGACGGGAAGTAGTAAAATACCCGGCAATATCAAAGATTTCACATTCTATATAATCGGCGTCGGTGGTGGTAATGCGAAACGTGGTTTTCCCTTCCGTGACCGGGTTTGGGTAAACGTAGGTCCTTGATTTATCCAGGAGATTATCAGAATAATCCGAAATTGTTTCTGTTGAAACAAAAGAAATCCGATCACCTATCGGAGAACCGGTGACCATGGCCCAGGCATTTTCATGCCCCGTATCTGCAGCGTTATCAAATACCCATACGGCATCGCGCGTAAAGAATGCATTCTGCCCGGCGTATCGACCCATCTGAATTAACTGTCCCGTCGTAGGGTTAGCAATGGAATACACTAGATTCCCTTGCCAATCATATATCTGAACATTGCCCACACTATCCTGAATGACGATTTCCGGTCGCTCATCTCCCACTAATTGCCGACTCAACCAGCGGCTTCCATTCGACAGCCTCACCGGGAATCCGGACAATTTGAGGCCATGAGAATCCAGGGCATAGAAGTTGTCATAGTTGTCCAGAAGCAAAGCATCCAATTGTCCATCCAGGTTGAGATCAAGGATACCGGCCTGTTTGACCCGACCGACTTCACTCAGGGCCTGTCCATTCAGATAGGCCATGTCATTTTCATCCAAATATAATTCCAGGGAATCCACTTCGCCGGCCCCTGTCATGATTCGTCCCCGGTAAAGACGGGAAACGTCCCGAACAACAGGAATGACATCTTCCGTCATTCCATCATAGCGAACGATCCGGTCTGCGAAAACAAATTCAACGGCCTGTGCCGTTCGTGTTCCCTGAATGGTCAGTTCTACCTGGGATGGAATGGTGATCGTCCAGACCTGTAACGCCAAACTGCCGTCATAGGAATAGACACTGATAATGGTGGAATCTATCCTTTCTTCCACAACTCCGATGGCCGGAGCCCCATCCTGCCCGACCAAGACGACTATGGTTGGATTTTCCGTGGGATAAAACAGGTTGCGATTATCCATCGCACCAGAGGCAATCCACAAGGAATCTTTCCCGCCGATGAATTCCAACTGACCGTCTCCATTGAGATCGGCACTGAGGCGGAAATATAAATCGGACCGGGGAAATCCGGAAGCCAGGAAAACGGAATTCACAACAATCGACATTGTATCCGCATACCATCCGATTGAATCGATGGCAATATAGCTGGCAGCGCCGGAAAACGTTCGTGTATCGGGAATGGTATAAGGGCCAAAACTGATTTTGGTATTGGCATAATCCGGATTAAAACGAACATACTCCAGGTTTCCCTGATACCACATATCGGCAAAATATCCAGCAGAGGGATCATTAAAGGGAAAAACCGATTGGAAACCGATATCCTTGGCTCCGTCGGCTTCTACCAGATCGATTCCCCGATGTTCCGGGTCGGAATTAATGTGATTGGAAGCTATTCCGGCCTGGACAACCTTGTCATCGATATGCCAAATCAGTAAACCGGAGTTTGGCAAACCAATATCATAATTTGGTACGGTGATGATGACACCATTGGAATCCCGGGTGACCGGGACCGAATCCAGTAACACCTGAATATACGGTGGATATGTGTTTGTTCTTTCCCAAATGGCGTACCGCAGGGAATCGATGGAAACGCCATCGTAGATTTCGTTGGAACGATTCTCAATCAAATAATATTCATCCGGTCCCAATTCAATTTTCCCAATTTCACCGGCTGGTCTTTTTATGGCATCAAACCGGGAATGCAAGGGAATGATCTGCGGAGATTCCCAGTCGGCATAGAGACGGGTCCAGGCATCCGGTGGAGCGGGAATGACACCTCGACCATTATTCGATCCCTGATCCATTAAACCGAAAATACCAATGCCACTTTCCCCCGTGTCCGTATTCCACAATGGCGGAAAACCCAGCAGGAATCCGGTCAACAGCGACGCTGTACCGGTCAGGGCAAACTGGTAATCACAAGAAGAGAATTCGGAACCGAAGAGATCCACCATTTCGTTGTAAAGAAGATGATTCTGTGTTTCCGGTAAAATAATGCCTTCAGCAATATTGGCATCCCCCACAGGAATGGCGGGAAGCCCGAGATGGGTCTGGATCATCATATTATCCACGTAGGTTGATGGAATGTCTTCCGGTGTAGGATCGAGGAACGGTAAAGCAAAGTCCTGTCCTATCCCGGCGTGGAAGACGATAACAATATCATAAAGAGAAAAATCAATGCTGTCCCGGTCAAAGGCAGCCTGAACCGCATCTCGAAACAGCTCGGTAATGAGTAGTTCATTCTGAGTATCATCCGCTCCGTAGGAATGATAATAATTCATTGCATGAGGAACTGTATAGGCGCCATTCTGCTCCAGCGGAAATACGGTAGAATTCAATAAATCTATGGTCAATCGGTCGTGCGATACATTTCGGAAATAATGATCCAGTGCGGTTAAATGTGAACGGAAATAGTCCCGGTCGTGTGGCGGGGCATCCAGGGTATAACCTTCGCATAGTTGCTGACCGGCGGCCGTCAGCAGGAATTGGCCGTTGCCAGTGGTCCCGGGGGAGTCATCCGCCGGAAAATCCACACGGATGGCAGCTATCCTTTTATTTCCCGTGATTTGGGGATGGATAAAACCAACCAGACTCACCAGGCAGATAAACAACCATCTGCAGGTGGCTTTATGTGTCATGAGTCCGTGGTGTCCCGGTTAAAATGTCCAGCTGAGGGAAAAGCGCATCGTATTGGTCAGGGGATGGCCGGGCTGACCGGAGGTATAGCCGAAGTCAAAACCATAATCGGCGAAACGTAAGCCTACACCGAAGGTCGGATTATATATTTTACCCGTTTTATCGATTAAAATACCACCGCGTATGGCAAAATAGGTGGAGTACCAGTATTCAAAACCAATGTTATGGATCAGTTTATCCAATTCATCCTGAATTGATCTAGCATCACCGGAGCCCACTTCCTTCTGGCCGTATTCATTATATTTTCCCCAGCCTGGATCACCCGGTTCGACATCGGAGGTTCGCACCAATTCATTGGTCTCGGAGTCGATATCAATTATGCCATTACCGTTAATATCCACCCAGTCCCAGCCGCCAATCTGGCGGTCGGCTGTACCGTTGGTAGGGGCCATATCCAAATCACCGCCCAATAGCCAGTCATCCACCCAGGATGTGAAAATCGCAAGATAGATGGGATCTTTATGAGCCACTTCCAAATCCCCCTTCTTGCTGTAGTCGCCTTCACCGTTATAATTACCATCGGTGTCATATCCCCCAATGCGATAATCCCCGTCCCAGTCCATGTCAGGATAAGCCGAAACCAATAATTTATTCACATCATAGACCAGACTGAGTTTATTGAATTCGGAATTCACTACTTTCAGATTGAATCCCAGTGTCAGGTTGGTCGGTTGGGGATCAGCCTGAGCGGGATCAATAAAGGATACTTTCGGCCCAATATTCGTGACGGTCAATCCCAGAGTCAGACGATCAGTAAGAAATGCTTTATTCAAATAGCCGATATCAAAACCGAAATCGAGGGATGTTCCCTTTCCCTTTTCGTTTCCGGCACCAATTTCTGCTAGATGTTGGTAGGATATTTTGGCATTGAGACCTATGGAGGATTTATGCGATAAAAGCGTACTGTAGGATCCGGTAACAGCCATCATGTAGGACGTGAAAGTTCCCAGGTCTTCTCCGAATT
>JBHHUC010000039.1:0-18717 GCA_046861395.1 Fidelibacterota bacterium | reverse complement strand
TTAGATAGAACTTCACCTGTAGGTCCTGGCCCCGGAGGTAGACGGAAAAAAGAATAAAAATACCAGCGATTGCCCGTTTAACTATTCCAGGGATTAGAACTCGCATGGGCCCATTACATACAATAGAATATTTCAGTTCAGCCTGTTTTTCTTATCCTTGTGCCAGCGTTCCTTCGCCAGTTTGCGCATATCCACGACACTGTCATGTTCATCCACGATTTCCACGCCCAACAATGTTTCAATAGCATCCTCCAGTGTAATGATCCCGGCGGTGGATCCGAATTCATCTACCACCATGAAAATATGTTCACGGCGTTTGACGAATTCCGTCAGAATATCCGCCACCGAATCCGTTTCCTGGACCGTATGGATAGGTACCATGAGTTCTTCCATGCGAACATCAAACTGATCCTCGGCCTGTTTATTCACCAGGGTATAGCGGTGAACAAAGCCAATGACATGGTCCAGATCCGTAGTGTAAATGGGAATCCGGGAAAAGGCGATGGGAGAATATTTGGCAATCACTTCACCGACGGTTTCATCTTTATTCAACCCGAATACGACGGAACGCGGAGTAAGGACTTCCTGGGCTTTGATATCCTTCAGTTTCAGGATATTCTCAATGATATCGCTTTCCTGTTCTTCCAGGGTTCCTTCGTCTTCTCCTTTTTCCGCCATGTAAATCATTTCCTCCCGACTGAAACGGCCTTCCGAGGAATTGCTCTTTATGACGCGGTTCATCTGCAAGGATAAAAACACGAAAGGATAGGTCAGGAAAATTAGCCAGCGAATGACATAGGCGGCCGGAATCGCCAGGGATTTCCAGTACACCGCCCCGATGGTTTTGGGAATGATTTCGGAAAATATCAGGATACATAAGGTGAGAATACCCGAAGCCAGGGCCACATAACCGCTGCCATAGAGTTTCAGTGCCTGGGCCCCTACCCCAGCGGCTCCGACCGTATTGGCAATGGTGTTAATGGTCAGGATGGCCGCCAGCGGACGGTTGATATTATTTTTCAATTCCGCCAGAAATTCCCCACCCGGTTTCCTTTCCTTTTGCTTTATTCCCACAAATGTATGAGAAACGGAAAGGAGCACCGATTCCAGCAGTGAACACAGGAATGAGACTCCCAGGGCCAGAAAGAAAAACGAGAGTAAAGTACTCATGGACTAAATTTACTATCGGTTCTCAGGCATGAGGAACGCTTCCTTCATATAGTTTATACTCCGGATGATGATATTCAAACCGTAGCTGAAGTCGCCGCCTGTTTCCGGTATTGCCAGCCGAAAGGCAGATATATGATGATAAAATGCAGTAATCCGGCCAGTTCAATTCCCAGGATATACCAGGGCCAGGGACCGATAATAAAGGGATTCTCCACAATGGGAGGCTGACATAGATACATATAATTGGCATCGAAGATATAATTAAACGCTGCCACCACGACAACCAGGGCCTGAGAATATAGAAACACTTTCCACCAGGAACCGGGATGCGGTTTCATACCGTACACAAAAATCAGATAAAAGGCCCCCAGCCAGATGCCTCCGTGTTCCAGATAATAATCATAGAGAAACCAGCCGCTGGTTCCCAGGGTGAATTCCGGCGTCATCAGGGAGTGGAAAGCGCCGGGGATACCCCAGTAAAATAAAATTTCGAACAACCATTGCGGACGGTAAAACATGACTATCCCGGCAATGATGGCCGACATACCACAGAGTTGAATGGGAACGCTGTACTGCACACTCCAGGTGCCGTTCATCAGCTGGTAAGGATGAATGACGATGGCCCGGAGGATGATCAACGCACCGAGAACATAGGTAAAGGTCTGGCGCCTGGATCCCGACAGGCATTTCCCTACCCAAATCAACCCGACGATGCCGGCGATGGTAATGATGTTGGCAACGAACCAGAGTTTACCGAGCAGGGGAATTAATTCATGACCATTCATCGTTTTTCCGTAAGGACTGATTGTCGAATCATAAAATCAAATTACGAGTGACAGATCAGGATTCAAACAGGAATTACCAGACCCTTCTGAATTGGCAGGCGGAAGCCGAATCAGCGAATAATTGTCCCGATTCGGCTTAAGCGTGGCGTCCAATGATCCAGATCCAGGGAAAAATAAACGAATAGAGCCTCTCCCAGCAAGTGGGTTTCCGGAACAAAACCCCAGTAGCGCGAATCCAGGCTGTCATCCCGGTTATCCCCCATGGCCCAGTAATAATTCTGTTCCACGGTATACGACGACAATTCCGTTACCGGCACGCCGTCAATTTTCATGTATTTCCAAGTATCCTGTGAAATGGACGTTGACCAGGGTGTGAGCTTGTTTCCGGAAGGATAATAAGCCTCAAAGACTTCAGCCGATTCTTTCCTCCGATATAAATCATTGGGATCCGTAACGGTTAATTCAAACCGCCGATTGGCCGATTCCAGTGTGATTTCATGACCATCCATGATCATGAGAGGAACGACGTACAGCCAATTGGTTGTTTCATTCAGGGGAATCACATCACCTTGTTTTGGAATCACGACGGGAGCGAAATAATCTTTATTGCCATTGTTTCGCAGAAAAATATCCCGCTGCTTGTATTCCGGTGGTAATGGTTTGGGTGCGATAAATTTACCGTGTGGCGGTAATTTGAATTCTTCACTGTTTACAAACACCTTGCGATTTTTGATGCGGATCGTATCTCCTGGCAATCCAATTAAACGCTTGACATATTTATGGTAAGTGTCACGGGGATACTTGAAAATGATGACATCGCCCCGTTCCGGTTGCCTGAATTTGGGAAAACGCATGAAGGGAATATCAAACCCCTTGTCGGTGTAAGGAATACCGATCCAATCCGGCGAGCGCATGCCGTAGACAAATCGATTTCCGATGAGAAAATCACCCGTCATAATCGTATCCTCCATACTGCCGGTGGGCACGATATACGCTTCGACAATGGTGACTTTCAACAACAGGGCAATCAAAATCAGGATTGCCAGGGATCTGAATTCGCGAAAGATTTTTTTTACTCTATGTGTCATAAACCTAACCTGTCAGTCATCAAAATCTACATGTTGAATGTGTCGGAAAATATGGGTTTTTCCTTTCAGCAACACCGTGATTGCTTCCACCCTGATTGGGCGCACCGTGTCCATATTTTGTAAATAATGGTTGATCGTATTTTCCATTTTCGTCAATTTTTGCTGCGTCAAGTTCACTTCCGGGTCCATACCAGAACCGTAACGCCCCGTTTTAACCTCTATAAACACTACATCTCCTGAATGTTCCGCTATTATATCGATCTCACCGTAGGGAGAAATGTATTCATTCATCCGAATAATCCTGTAACCTTTGTCCCGCAGGTAGAGTGCCGCCAGTTTCTCTCCCAACCAGCCGACCTTTTTGGCCTGTGAGTACCAGGAAACTGGGCGCAGTTCGTTCCTTACCGGCTGAAATGATTTCCGATGGATTGGGCTGGGCTTCCATTCTTTCAGGGCAGCAATGTGTTGGGCCGTCCCGTATCCTTTATGCTGTTTGAAGCCATACTCGGGGAAAATGACATCATAATCCGTCATGATGCGATCCCGGGTCACTTTGGCAATGATTGAAGCGGCCCGGATACAGTCGATTTTATCGTCACCCTTGACTATGCCCCGGTTGGGAATAATCTGATTGGGCAGAGCATGGCCGTCTATCAGCGCCAGGTCGGGTTTTTGGCCCAGCCGCCCCAAAGCCATCTGCATTGCCTTGTAGGTTGAGTTGAGAATGTTGATTCTGTCAATCTGTTTTTCATCACTCTGTCCCACACCAATCGCCAAGGCCTGCTCCTGAATTAGGTCATAGAACTTATCCCGCTGGCGGGCCGACAGTTTCTTGGAATCCCGTAACCCAGGGATGGGGGATTCCGGATCAAGGATGACCGCCGCTGCTACCACTGGTCCGGCCAGGGGACCCCGGCCAGCTTCATCGACGCCGGCTATTATTTCCATGTTTTATAACGAAGGCCGGGACCCACGAGATCAAACATGACGGCGCCGGTTTGATCCGTTTCAAAGGTGGTCACTTCATGGTATTGCAGTCTTTGCAGTGTCACAGGGGATGGATGTCCAAATTTATTCTTTTCAGCGACGGAAATTACGGCAAAGTCAGGTGCCACCCGGGTAAGAAATTCTTCCGATGTACTTGTAATGGAACCATGATGACCGATTTTCAGGATTTGACTTCGGAGATCGGGATGGACCTCAAGCAGAGCACGTTCGCCCTGATATTCCAGATCACCGGTAAATAAACAACGAATATTGCCATGGTTCAATTGCAGGACAACCGAAGCATTATTCAGGGAATAAGCCGCATGATCGGCCGGTGGCCAAAGAACCGTGATAATTGACTTCCGATCCAGTCTGATTTGCATACCGGGTTCGGTGTAGCATAAAACAATACCCAGGCTATCAATCAGAGCCAGTGTCGAGCGGTATGTCCAACTACCATAATCCGACTGAAATGTAATTACGGTATCGACAGGAATTTGACGCAACAATGTTTTCATTCCCCCCAGATGATCATTGTGGGGATGCGTCAGGACCAACCACTGAATCCGGGTACATCCCAGGGACTGCAGGGCCGGCAGAACAATATCCCTGCCCATATCCCGGTTGCGATAGCGGGAACCGGCATCGATTACCATGGTTTTCCCGTTGGGCCAGCGGAGAATGGAGCAATCCCCCTGCCCTACATCGAGGAAATAGACGCGCGGCGATACCGGCAGCAGAGCCCACTGCCAAATAAACAGGGGAATTATCAGCAAAAGGACCAGACCCAGGCGGCGAATATCCCGTCGGAGAATGAAAATAACACTACTCAGCCCCAGGATATAGTACGCCATGTGCCAGCCGGTGAAGCGATGAACCGGCAGCGATGCCACCGGCAACCGGGAAAAGACGGTGGAAAGCCAGGAAACCAATTGCGTGAAAAGCCAAATAGCATTTCCAATCCAGCCACTGATAACGGGAAGACATGATACAACCAGCAATAGGATACCGCTGGCTACAATGACTCCAATCAGAGGAACGATAAACAGATTTGCCACCAATCCCATGGCCGGGAAGGTGTGAAATAAATATAGGGTTACAGGCAGAGTCCCGACTTGCGCTGACAGTGACACCAGGAATAACGCCCACAAATATTTTACCGGTTGGCTTTTAATATTCTGGACCCGAAATCGCTCTGGGATATGCCGATTCAGTTCATTGTAAAAGAATATTATTGCTGCAACGGCTGTAAAACTTAAAATAAAGCCGGTTTGAAATAGTTGTCCCGGGTCAATGATCAATAAAAACCACGAGGCCGTTGACAGGATATTCCAGGGATTTGCCGTTCGATTCAATACCGGCGCCAGTATATACAGGGCAGCCATGAATGCGGCCCGCGATACGCTAGGCGTGAAACCAGTCAGGGCCGCAAAAAGCCCCAACCCGGCAATAATGCCGATGCGATCATAGCCCCAGGGAATGCGTAAAACGCTCATCAGAATGGTCAGAATAGCGAGGATATATCCGACATGAAGTCCTGATACGGCTAACACATGGACCACGCCAATGGTACGGAAGCGCTGGTATAATTCGGGGTCCAATGCGGACCGGTCGCCCAACAACAGAGCGGACAATAACCCGGCACTGTAGCCGTCCAGGTGATTGTTCAATGTCAATTTGATTTTCTGCCGCAGCAAATAAACCATCCGCGCTATTGACCATGCCGCGCCGGGACGCAGCGTGATGGCAGTTGTATCATGAGGTAGTAGCATGCCGTATATGCCCTTCCTCCGGTAATACTTTCTCACGTTAAACTGTCCCGGATTCGTAGCAACCGGGTAGAATTTCCATGTTCCTCGGGCCCGAATGGTATCTCCTGGCAGCAGCGATAGGGAATCTCTGGAATAAACGAAATATCCTATTGCGGTCGGCAGACGGACGGTATCGGTCTGAATTTGATAGAGAATGGCACCATAGCGATATTTCCCCGATTTCGTCCGGAAAATATTGTTCACAACCCCTTTGGTTTTGATCTCCCGGTTCTCATACGGCTGTAAAACAGCAAACCGGTAATCCTGATTTAATTCCTGGAGCCGGGCCAGTCCCAATCCAAAAATCATGATCATTCCCAGGCACACCCACTCTGTCCGGCGGTAATACACTGGGTGCCACAGCATGATGAGAGAGATAACGATCAGAGTGATGACCCACCCGGTGGTAAGTCCGGTTTTTTGCAGTAAAATCCCGGCAATAAATGCGAGGTTTACATAAAATAGCGGTATGGCATTCATCTTGCTTGACATCCCGGAATAAATCAGTACACATTAATTTATAAATAGATATTCAAAATTGCCAGAAAGACCAGACACCAGTAAACTTCACCCGTTATTCCTTAATCTGAACGGGAGACATATGAAGAAAGCAATGGCAGGTATTACAGCATTTGTGATGATCCTTTTGGTTCTGATTATCTGGGGCATAGAACCATTCGAAGCGGTCTGGTCCTTCCCTGGTAATTTCGACTGGTTCAGGAATCTTCCCAGTGAAGACCTCCCTTTGGGAGCCATTCCTCTTATGATCATTGTTCTGGTGGGAACCGGAATTTTTACAACCATTAAACTGGGTTTTCCCCAATTGCGATATTTCAAGCATGGTGTGGAAGTCACCCGGGGGTTATACGACGACCCCGATGATGAAGGAGATTTAAACCATTTCCGGGCCCTGACAACCGCTTTATCAGCCACCGTCGGGATTGGGAATATTGCCGGCGTGGCAACTGCCATTTATTACGGCGGACCCGGTGCTATTTTCTGGATGTGGATTACCGCGTTCTTCGGTACCACATTGAAATATGGCGAAAGTACGCTTTCCTTGAAATATCGTGAAATTGATAAGGATGGCTTTACGGCCGGGGGTCCCATGTACACCATTGAAAATGGACTGGGACGCAAATGGCGCTGGATGGCAGTAGCCTTTGCAACTTTTGCCATAATTTGTTCTTTTGCTACTGGAAATGCCATTCAGGCCTTCACAGTTTCCGACCAATTATATTCGGAAGTCAGCCAGGTGATTGGGGTAGAACATTTCCTCACGATCAAACACATGATTTGGGATGGATTTTCCGTTTCCATCATACAGATCATTAATGGAATTGTCCTGGCCATTATCGTCGGTGCTGTCATCATCGGCGGTATCCGTCGCATCGGACACGTCACCGGATACCTGGCACCTTTCATGGCATTAATTTATGTTACAGCCGCATCCCTGATTCTCCTGTCCCATCTGGACCAGGTAACGGCAGCCTTTAATATGATATTTTCCATGGCCTTCAACCCGCCGGCCGAGATCGCCGGCGTGGGCGGGGGTGGATTCCTGGTATTGATGAATACCATGTTGTGGGGCATCAAACGGGGACTCTATTCCAATGAAGCGGGCCAGGGTTCGGCTGCCATTGCACATTCCACGGCAAAGACCCAATATCCGGTACGGGAAGGATCGGTTGCCATGTTAGGTCCCTTCATAGATACTATCGTTATTTGTACCCTGACCGGTTTGGTGATCATTACCACCGGCGCCTGGCAACATACGGAATTCTTCGTAAATCGAATTGATCCCGGTTTCAGCGGCGAATTATTAAACAGCAGTTTGCTTACAGCTTTTGCTTTTAAATCGGGACTGTCATGGCTCTTTGCCTTCGGCGATAAAATCGTGACATTTTCCGTTTTACTCTTTGCCATTTCGACGGCCATTAGCTGGTCCTTTTACGGCGACCGCGCCACTGAATATTTGTTCGGCCCTAAAGCCATTAAACCATATCGCTGGTTTTTTGTCTTATTCGTTTTCATCGGTGCCATTGCCAGCCTGGAGGCAGTGTGGTCGTTCGGAGATGCGGCACTGGGATTCATGACTTTCCCCAACCTCATTGCCATCATCCTGCTGTCCACCAAACTGAAACAGATGACAAAAGACTACTTTGCCGAAAACCATCAGCGCACTCGCTAAGGATACGCAAACATTTCTGGATGTTGCCCGTTCAGCGGCCCTCGGCGCCGCCGATATCATTATGGCCGCCCTGGACCGACCCCGAACCTATTCCCAAAAACGGGTGACGGACCTGGTTACGGATACGGACCGGCGGTCAGAGGACTTTATCTTGTCCCGGCTCAGTACAGAATTCTCCGATCATGGAATTCTAGCAGAAGAATCGGGCGCCACCAGTAATACATCCGATTATCTCTGGGTAATCGACCCGTTGGACGGAACCACCAATTTCGTCCACGGTTATCCTTCCTTTGCTGTTTCCATCGGATTACTGGAAAAAGGAAATCCGATACTGGGTGTGGTTGTGGAATTACCCGTCGGACAGGTTTATACTGGCATCAAGGGTCACGGAGCCTTCCGGGACGGAAAACCAATTTCCGTTTCCCGAACATCGAGCTTGCAACACGCCCTTCTCGTCACCGGCTTTGGCTATGAGCATGGGGCCGTATGGGAGAAAAATATGGCCCTGTTCAAGATGTTTACCGACCGAACCCAGGGTGTACGTCGGCTGGGAGCCGCGGCTGTCGATTTATGTCATGTCGCTTGTGGACAGGTGGACGGTTTCTGGGAATTCGACCTGGCTCCGTGGGATACGGCCGCCGGAATCGTCATTGTCTCGGAAGCCGGCGGTGTCATTACCCAGTTGAACGGTGATGATTATACAATTCATTCCGGCAGTATCCTGGCAACCAATGGCCTGCTCCAGGCTGAGATGATGGAAGAGATGAGAAAGTTATAGAATTGTAATAGAATAGGCCGGCCGGGGACCGATCTCTAGAACATCGCCGCTTTGCAGCGGTCCCACCCCGGCAGGTGTGCCGGTAAACAATATATCGCCCGGTCCCAACGGTAATCTTTCGGCCAGAGATTGTAATACCACTTCGATGGGGAATATCATGTCTCCCACGGCCCCGGACTGAACCTGCTGACCGTTTTTCCGTAGAAAAAAGGGTTCATCTAAATTGAATTCATCGGCGGGAATGAAATCTCCAAGAATTGTACTGTTGCGAAATGATTTGGCCCGGAACCAGGGTTTTCCTGCATCTTTCATCTTTTGCTGGAGTGGTCGATCTGTCAAATCCAGGCCCAGCGTATAACCTTGGATCGCAGCCGCAATTTCTTGTCCCGGTTCAGGAATTTCCCTACCAATGAAACATACCAATTCCAGTTCATGATGGATCGTGGCTGATTCGGGTAATAGAATCCTATTCCCCGTTGCCACCGAAGCCGTGGATTTCATGAATAAAAGAGGTTCTTCCGGAACCGGATTATTTAGTTCATGGGCGTGATTTATATAATTTCGACCGACGCAGTAAATATTGCGGATGGGTCGTGATTGTCCATCCGTAAACCGGGCTGATGGAACCATAGATCAGAGATCGGTAACGGCAATGTCCAGCAAATCGTTAAAAACAAGGCGCTGGTTATCCGTGATCCGGCCAATGGTGGTGGAAGGAACGCCAATCGTCATGCAGATACGCTCAAATTCCATAATATTTTCTTCATCCAGCGATATGAGAACCAGCCCCTGGGTTTCCCCGAAGAGCATTTCTTCCGGACGCAGTTTACGGCTGAAATGAATCCGGGCTCCGAGTCCCGGCTTTCCGGCCACCAGACTCTTGGCAATGGCAACCGACAGGCCTCCTTCTTCCACCTGAACGGCTGATTTGATTAAACCGGCCTGGATACCTTGTAAAACGGTTTCCTGAATTCTGGTTTCCATGTTCAAATCACAGGATAAAATCCGTCCATCATGGGAATCATGTATCAATCGGATATATTTACTGTAACCCAGTTCGGCCCGATGGCTGCCCAAGATGCTGATGAAATCTCCTTCGGCCGTAAATCCCGGAGCGACGGGATGGGTCTGGTGATTCGCCCGGTGACCCACCGCGAACACGCCCTGGTAAATATTATCACCGGAAATGATGACATCCCGCTTCAGGATGGGAATGTTCAGGCTGCGCACGGCTTCTTCCTGTCCCTGGATAATTTCGTTGGCCTGCCATAATTGTAATTCTGTGCGATCCTCTGGGAAAATATAGGATAGCAGCATTCCCTTGGGATTGTAACCGCTACAGGCCAGATCACGCATGGACTGAGCGACGGCCAGTTGACCCGCCAGACGGGGATGATCAGGGATCGTGGCCTGGGGCCGGGCTACTGACATGGCCCATCCGTCATTGGCCTTTTTCGGATGCACAATTAACACCGGATTACCTTCCCGAATATCTTTAATGGCATTCCATAAGGTTAAAAATGATCCGGGTAGATCCGGATCCTCAGCTTCCGGAAGACTGGTATTAATCTTCGGCGTTTCACCCCGCAACGGCGTCTGGGAATATACCCGCCAAGGGAATTTCAAAATATCCAGCGGAAATACAATGGAACGGACTGCTGATTTCCGTATGATAAATTCTTCTTTTTTTATTACATCACCAATTGGATGGACGGGGCAGGGACATTTCTTGGCCAGCTTTTTCATCGCATTCATTTTTCCTTCCTGAATGGCAATAAGCAAGCCGGTTCCCGAATAATCAAACAAGGACATATCGCAGGTCAGGCCGATATCATCCTCTGCACACCAGGAGGCAACCGCCTGGGCCGGACCGAATTTGTCAACAATCCGGGTGCCGTACACAAAGGAGGACCGGATAACGTCTTTCATCAGCGCCAGTACGGATGCATTGAGCTTGGCGCCATCAATCTCCAAAAAGAGTAAATGACTTCCGGGCGGAGGTAAATGAATTCCCGCCGGTTTATCGGTCAGAATCATTCCGGCCGAATGGTTAATTTTATAATTTAAATCGTGCTGAAAATACACTTCAGATTTTAACAGACGTTTTGGTTTTTCCTGAGCCAGAACCGCCGTCAGTGAAATATAGGGTTTATCTCCGGTTTGGATCTGCATCAGGGAAGAACGGCTTTCCAGCATTTCTTTTTTATTCTTGATGATTTCGATATCGGAAAAGAAATAGGCGTGATTCCCATCATGATTCGTCAGGTCCAGTTCAGGTATGCGGGTACGTTTGGCGCCATCATCCAGACGATTCAGGGTTTCCGTATATGTCCGGCCCCGCAGGTACCTGGGATGGAGTTTCGCAATGATGTCCAACTCTTCCTCACTGGCCGCCCGGCTCATGATGTAACGGAAATATTTCTTATCCAATTCCGACAGTTCGTATTTTTTCTTTATTCTTCGTCTCATAGTCTTATTTCTTTTAATATGTGTTCTGTATAAAATCCTTTGCCCTGCAGGTATCGTATGGCTCGTTGCTGATCCTGCCTTGTGTGCAAATCGCAATGTCTTTTTCGTAGCAATGTTTGTATTAATTCCGGGATGGGAAACTCCCGGTAAACCGCCTGAATAACATCCTCAATCATCGCGTCATCAATGTGGTGCCGCGACAATTCCATGGCAATCTTTCGGGGACCGGCACCGGTGTTTCGCACCTTGTCACGGGCAAATGAAACTGCAAAATCATGATCATTCAAATAGCCTTTTTCCGATAGGGAATTAATAACGGTGCGAATCGTGTCCGCAGAGTATTTTTCCCGGGTCAGGCGTTGACGCAATTCTTCCTTACTGCGTTTCCGATAGCTTAACAGCAGGATAGCTTTCTCCTTGGCCCGTTGGATCTGATCGGTGGCGGCGATATTTCGGATATCCGAGACGGGTATTTCATCCCCCACCTGCCAGGCTGCGGAAAAATACATGGTTTCGGTCAACTGCAACTCCGAATCATTGTTGAAGCGAATGCGATACTGTTTTCCCCGGACACGGCGAATATCAATTATCTTTACCAGATTCGCCGTCATCTAATCCCATGAACGCTTTGACCTTGCTTTTCACTTCGGCAAATGTCGATTCATTTTCCAGCAGGAATTTTTTCGCATTTTCCTTCCCTTGTCCGATTTTAATATCTCCGTAGGAATACCATGATCCCATTTTCTGGATTATATCACCGGTGATGGCCAGATCGATGATATCGCCAACGTAGGAAATTCCTGATCCATACATGAGATCGAATTCGGTCTGTTTGAACGGCGGGGCAACTTTATTTTTCACGACCTTAACCCGGACGCGGCTGCCGATACTATCCGTTCCGTCCTTCAGTGTTGTGATCCGGCGGATTTCCATACGCACCGACGTATAGAATTTCAGGGCCCGGCCTCCTGGCGTTGTCTCCGGGTTGCCGAACATTACACCAATTTTTTCCCTGATTTGATTGATGAAGATAACGCAGGTATGGGAGCGATTAACCGTTCCGGTCAACTTCCGTAGGGCTTGGGACATTAATCGGGCCTGTAGTCCCACGTGGGCATCACCCATATCGCCGTCCAGTTCCGCTTTGGGAACCAGGGCGGCCACCGAATCAACCACGATGACATCCAGGGCGCCGCTGCGAACCAGCGTTTCGGTGATTTCCAGCGCCTGTTCTCCGTTGTCTGGCTGGGATACGAGCAATTCATCCGTATTGACGCCAAGTTTTTTAGCATATTCCGGATCGAGGGCATGTTCCGCGTCAATGAACGCCGCAAAGCCATCGGCCTTTTGCGCTTCGGCAATGATATGAAGGGCCAGCGTGGTTTTTCCACCGGATTCCGGACCATAGATTTCAATAATCCGACCCCGGGGAACTCCTCCCACACCCAGGGCGACATCCAGGGATAGGCAACCGGTTGAAATTACGTTACCGGGCCAGGTGGGTTTGTCTCCGCCCAGACGCATAATAGACCCTTTCCCGAATTGCCGGTCAACCTGGGAAATGGCCAGCTCCAGGGCTTTACTTTTTTTCTCTTTTTCTGACATAAATTGCTCCTTATTGGGACTTCGGTGGCAGAAGATGATAGTTGTTTTGCTTGGTATAAACCGGCCCCCGCGGCGTCAACTCACTGCTGAAGAGACTCAGGCGTTCGACTTTCATCGGCATGGGAGTGAATTCGGCTTGTAAATAACGGGTAATATCCGGCGTCATTTTTGGCGGATATTTAATCCGGGCCAGAGTGATGTGGGGAATGAATTCCTGCGATTCCAGCATATAACCCAGGCTATCCAGGGATGTGTTAATATCCTGCACCAATCGTTGCAGGGGATCAATATTTTCTGTGATACCAACCCATAAGATCCGCGGGCGGACAGCAGTGGGAAAACATCCTGTGCCAGATATAAGATGATCCGTGCTGTGGTGGCGATCAGCCACCTGGGACAGAACATCATGGATTCGTTCCAGATCCTCCGGGGGCGTATGACCGATGAATTTCAAGGTGAAATGGATTTGTCCATTCGAAACCCATCGGAGATTATCCTTGGTGTACGTAATGGTTGTCTTCAACATGTCCCGAACATGTAAGAGTTCTTTCGGGACAGTAACGGCAATAAAGGTTCGCAGTAGTCGCTTATTCATTAAAATATATCCTGACTAAATTTAAGGCATATTGACTACTTAACAACTTATTATCTTTCCTATTACGTTTAAAATGACAATGGTGAACCGAAGTTTTTTGTTCATCGGCCAGGGCAATAAAAACCGTACCCACCGGCTTTTCTTCCGTTCCCCCCGCAGGACCGGCAATCCCGGTTATGGATAGCCCCAAATCCGTATGAAACCGCTGTCGGACGCCTTCTGCAATCTCCCGGGCCGTTTCTTTGCTCACCGCGCCATGCCGAATCAAGGTGGATTCTCTGACACCCAGAAAATTCTGTTTGGCTTCATTACTGTATGAAACAACACCGCCCATATAGTATGCACTGCTGCCGGGACAATCGGTGATACGATTACCGAGTAGTCCGCCGGTACAGGATTCGGCCGTGGCAAATGACTTTCCATGCGCAGTGAGTAGATTACCCACCACATCTTCCAGGGACAGCTTTCCTTCCGCATAACAGGCCGGACCGATGATCTGCCGTATATCGGCGGCCACACGTTCCAGCTCGGATGCATCACGGCAACTGAAACGGATATCTACATTAATCAATTGGGGATAAAAGGCAAACCGGCAGTGTGGATGAGCCTCCATCACCGGCATGATTGATTCTGCCAGGACCGACTCGGGAACACCCGTAATGCGTAATGTTTTCCGAAATAAACTGGGCGGCGCCTTCTCCCGCAACAGCGGGATGACGGTTTCCGTCATCATGGCTTTCATCTCGCTGGGAACACCGGGTAGAGCGATAGTTATAGTGTTGTCCCTGCGGTAGAGCAGCCCCCTGGCCGAACCAACAGGATTCGGGATCATGGACCCGTTATGGGGTTTCATGGCCTGACTTTTATTGAGGTTGGAAATGCGTCTCTTCTGTGTATTATAACGAGACTGCAATTCCGACCAGTATATTTCATCCAATTTTACTCGGGATTGGAATAAGGTGTAAAAGGCAGCCGGGGTTACATCGTCAGGCGTGGGTCCCAGACCACCGGTAGTAAGAATGAGATCGTAATGAGATAATAAATATTTCAATTCGTCAATAATGACGGCCGGTTTATCCTGAATTGTTACATGATAGTCCAAGTCCAGACCGATATTCTGCAATTCCTGGCCAATCCAGGACGCATTGGTATCTACGGTGCTCCCGGCCAGGATTTCATCGCCGATGGTTACCAGGACACACTTCATAGGATAAACATCATTCCTTCTAGAATTAATAAGGCATATACGCCAGCGGCTATATCATCCAGCATGATACCCCAGCCACCGGAAATATTGTCATAGAGACTCACAGGCCATGGTTTGGCGACATCAAAAATGCGGAACAGCACGAAGGCGAAAATGATATATTCCGGTGTCGCCGGAATAATCCACAGTGGTATCCATTGTCCCACCCACTCATCTAGGACGATCTCCGCCGGATCCTCATCCGCTTCGTGCCGGGCGACATGATTGGTAATCCAGACACCGAGAAAGAACAATATAACGGTCAGGAGAATAATCCCGGTAGTAGGAATAAAATGCTGTAAACCAAACCAGACGGCAACGGCTACCAGACTGCCCCAGGTTCCGGGTGCAACCGGTAAAAAACCAACGCCAAATAAAGTGGCAGCTGCATGATGAAATCCGTGAAACTTCATGATTCAGGAAAAGAATTTCTTAATAATCGCCATATTCCGGTAAAGGTAGACAATGCCGGTATACACTGTAAAAACCGTGGCGATAAACATTAAATAATAAATGATATGATAATGCCGTATGGTGGTGATGAAGGGATCGAACATACCCAGTTTGAGACTTCTCACACCCAGATAAGTCAGGATAAACGAAATAATACCAATCTGTACGGCGGTTTTCGCTTTGGCAATGCGGGATGTGAGCAATTCAAATCCCTTGGCGTTCATAACCATGCGTAGCCCGGTAATAAAGAGATCACGGAAAAGAATGAGGGTTACCATCCAGTATTCAACAATACCAATGATTGCAAAGGAAATGAAGGCTGATGAAACCAGAATTTTATCCGCCAGGGGATCTAGAAATTTTCCCTGTGGTGTAACCTGGTTGTATTTCCGGGCATAATATCCGTCATAGGCATCGGTTATGGAAGCGACAATAAAGATAATCAACGCCCAGGTATTGGCCAGAGGATGGTCATAAAACAGGCACAGAATGAATACCGGTGTCAACAGGATACGAAAAATAGTGAGAATGTTCGGTATAGTTATAATTCCGTCCTCCCTTCCATAGCTTTAGACAAGGTGGCCGCGTCGGTGAACTCCAAATCACTGCCGACTGGAATTCCACGGGCCAAACGACTGATTTTCACATTTTTATCTCTTAATAATTTACTTAAATAAAGTGCCGTTGTGTCGCCTTCGACACTGGGATTGGTGGCCAGAATAATTTCCATTTTCGGTTTAATCCGTGTCAGCAGCGAATCCAGGTTCAAATCTTCCGGACCGATTCCGTCCAGAGGTGAGAGTACACCGCCCAAAACATGGTATAAACCGCGAAAGGTGTTGGTTCGTTCGAATACGAAAATATCCGAAGGATTTTCCACAATACATAACAGGTTCTGATTCCGTTTGGGATCGGTGCAGATATGACAGGGGTCTTCTTCCGTCAGACTACCACAGTTCGTGCAGAATATGATGGTTGCTTTTACATCCAAAATCGCCTTTGCCAACTGGGTCGCTTCCTCGCTGGACTGCATCAAGGTATGTAGGGCCAGGCGCTGAGCTGTCTTTCGTCCGATCCCGGGGTAACGGGCCAGACGATCGATCAGAATTTGAACGGATTCGGGGTATTGACTCATTTATATACCGGGAATTTTCATTCCGCCCAACATATTTCCCGTGACGGATCCCATGCGTTTTTGTGATTCTTCCTGTGATTTCGCAATGGCATTATTCACGGCCGATATCACTAGGTCTTCCAGTAATTCTTTATCTTCGGCAATGGCCTCATCAGCAATAGTTAATTCCAGGATTTCCATTTTCCCGTTAGCTACGACCTTGACCATGCCGCCACCTGCTTCCGCTTCTACAATAAGATCATCCAGTTCGGCCTGGACATCCTGAATCTTTTGCTGCATTTCCTGGGCCTGTTTGAGCAGGCTTGCCATATTTCCTTTATTAAACATTCTATCTCCTACCTGATAATTTCTCCATCGAATAATTCGATAATTTTTGATACGGTACCGCTGTCTTCTGTCGGTGTAGCCTTTTGGGATTCGGAAGCAGATTCCGCTGTGTTCTGCCGGGTAAAGGAAATGTCCAGCCGCAGCGTACGACCACAATATTCAGCGATACTTTTTTCCAGTAATTCCCTGTTTTTTTCGAGAAAATCCAAATCAAATTTCGAATGGCCAACCAACTCCACTTTTAACCGAGATTTATCAATGCCAAGGACCCGGGTTTGTTCCAGGGTGGCGGCCAGCGAGCGTTTCTTAGCGGATACCTTTTCCACCACCGTGCCCCATACGGAAACCGGATTCAAATCTTCCATCGGTTTTTCCTGTTTGGCCGACTTGTTCTCACCGGGCCTAGCCTCAGGAACCGGAGCAGATTCGGGAGTCGGTTCGGAAGTGGGTTTTGCCGTTGCCGGTTTGGTGACAGGTTCAGATGCTTCTGGCTTGGCGACCGATATAGCCGGGGCTGGCACTGAGGCTGATTTGGTCCTAGTGGCCTTTTTCTTCTCCCGGCGAACAACCGGTTTGGGTAGATTTGTCTTTCCGGACAAGATTGCTGCCAGTGAAACAGCATCCGGCATTTCCAGAATTTTTATAAGGTTCATTTCCAGCAATAAATAGGGATGACTGGCATAACGGATCTGATTGGATAAATGGGAAAATTCCTCTGCCATTCGGATCAGGTCACCCGTTTCCCACTCTCCGGCCTGTCGTTGATATTCTTTGATCAGATCGGCACCGGCTTCGATGAATTTTTCGCCGCCGGAAAATTTACAATACATCAGATTGCGCAGGTGTTGGCGGATTCCCCGGGCAAAATCGGCCACCGGCGTCCCGTTCTGCTGAACATGTTGCACCTGATCCAGTACCGCGGCACCGTCGCGGTTTTTCAGGGCATCCAGGATATCAAAAAACAATGTGGAAGGAATCAACCCCAGTACATCGGTGATCAGATCCAGGGTAATGTTCCCGTCGGCAAAGGCAATTATCTGGTCCAGAACACTCAGTGCATCTCTCATACTGCCGTCCGCCTTTTGTGCAATGGACAACAGGGCATTGTCGTCATAACCAATTTTTTCCTGCGATAGAATAAAGGCTAACCGATCCATGATCACCTGGGAAGTAATCCGGTTAAAGTCAAATCGCTGGCAGCGGGAAATAATCGTAGAAGGTACTTTGTGCACGTCGGTAGTAGCCAGAATGAATTTCCCATGAGCCGGCGGTTCTTCCAGGGTCCGCAGCAAGGCATTGAAGGCCTGAATCGTAAGCATGTGTACTTCATCGATGATAAAGACTTTGTAGGGAGCATTCATGGGAGCATATTTGATGACTTCCCGTAGGTTGCGTATTTCTTCGATCCCTCGGTTGGAAGCACCGTCGATCTCCAGCACATCCATGCTACGGCCTTCCGTGATTTCATGACAATTTTCACATGAATTACAGGGATTACCGGGCGACACGGCACAATTCAGTGCTTTTGCAATGAGCCGGGCACAGGTTGTTTTCCCTACACCGCGCGGACCGGTAAGGAGATAGGCCTGTGATACACGATCCTGCCGGAAGGCATTGGTAATCGTCTTGACCACATGATCCTGACCCACCAGATCCTGAAATGACTGCGGGCGCCATTTCAACGATAATACGGTGTATGACATTTATCGGTGTCCCTTCATTAAAGAGTGAGGTCGTGCACTATAAATTGACAACGCTGGAATACCCATCCCGGCCCCATCCGCTCCCTTCCAGGGATTCACCGGCACATAGGTTTGCAACGTACCGCTGCTTCTTTCCAGACCTGACGGGGTTGGTTGAAACGCTATTGCGACGAATTGAAAGTTCAACGCTTCTGAGATCATTTCAGGATAATCAGCCGCTGCCGCTTTATAGAGATCAATCCTGCTACAGCGGGTTGCAGGTTACAGGGCACCGCTACCTCCCCATTCAGCACGACCTTTGTAGTGGAGCCGAGGAGGTTCGAACTCCCGACCTTCGCATTGCGAACGCGACGCTCTCCCAGCTGAGCTACGGC
>JBHHUC010000006.1:0-59283 GCA_046861395.1 Fidelibacterota bacterium | reverse complement strand
AGTTATTTTAGGAACTCCCCCCTCGTTAAATTTGGTTTTGTAAAAGTTTTCTTTGAATGAAACATATTAACATACTAATATATTAGTACGCTATGAATACACAAACGGATCATTACATGCAACAACTATGTCAGGCCCTGATTGCAATCGATACACCGGAACTGGCGCAGGATTTCCTTTCCAATATTCTCACCCCTTATGAGCTGGAGGAGATCACCCGCCGATTGCAGATTGTCAAACTCATCGAGCACGGCTTACCGCAGCGGGAAATTGCCGAACGCCTGAATGTAAGCATCGCCACCGTCACCCGCGGCTCCCGGGAATTGAAGTACGGCCGTCCCGGGTTCCAGGAAATATTAAAGCGCATTGAGTCCGCCTCCGATTGACTATGATCCATTTTACCGACATCAGCGAGCGGTTGATCGAAGGCCGCCGGGACATTGCCTACCGCGCCGTACATGATATCTTTTCCCGTCTGTACCGCCATCACACCTATAAATTTTTATTCGAATCAAAAGATGTGTCCGCCGCCTATGGCCGCCTCAGCCTCATCGGGATAGATCCCATCCTGAAGCTGACCGGTAAGGATGATACCTTTCGGATTGAAGTCCTGGACCGCCGGGGACAAATATATCTGGACCGTCTCAGTTCCGACGATCTGGCAATCTGCACGTCTCTGGAACGAAAGGAAACGGTTCTGACGGGTATCATTCCCGTAGAACGAAAACTCACTGAAGAAACGGAACGTTCACGGCGAAATAATATCGCCCGTATTATTCGCCTTCTGATTCAAAATAACAAAATTGAAGAGCGAACTTTCCTGGGATTGTATGGCGCTTTCGGTTATGACTTTATCCGACTTTTTGAAGATTTTCCCGAACACCTGCCAGCGAATGACATCCCCGATTTTCAGCTCTTTCTCTACGATACATTCATTTACTTTGACCATTTGAAGGAACGGGCCGAAATCATTACCTACCGGGAAAAAGTCAATGCCATTCAGGAAGCCGTTTCCACTATTGAAACGGCACTGAACCGGAAAACTATCCCGGAAGCCACCCATACGGTCACCAATGCATCGTTCGCCCTCAGTCCCGACGAATACACGAATCTGGTCCATATAGCTCGGGAATATGCCCGCAAAGGAGAATTATTCGAAGTTGTTTTCGCCAACAAACTCACGGCCGATTTTCAGGGCGATCCTTACAGCCTCTACCTGCGTTACCGTGATCTGAACCCCTCCCCCTATCTGTTTTACCAGGACTTCGGCTCTGATTCTCTGGTGGGCGCATCACCGGAAATGATGGTCCGGGTGGAAAACAATACGGTCCATTTACGTCCGATTTCAGGTACTATTCCCCGGGGACAGGATCCGGTGGAAGACCATGAAAACATGCTGGAACTCCTGTCCCACCCCAAGGAACGGGCCGAATTGGATATGCTGATCGATCTGGGGCGCAATGATCTCAGTCGCATCTGTCAACCCGGCCTGAAAATTCAGGATTATCGTTTCGTGGAAAAATATTCCCGGGTCATGCACACCGTCGCCCATCTTTCCGGTGAACTGAAACCGGGCTACACGGCGCTGGATGCCCTGATTTCCTGCGTGAATGCCGGTACCCTGACCGGAGCCCCCAAAGTGGCAGCCATGACAGCCATCGAACAACATGAAACGGAAAGGCGGGGTTATTATGGCGGCAGTATCGGTTATCTCACTTTTTCCGGTGATATGGACACGAGCATCATTATCCGGACGGCCCACATCCGGAAAAACACGCTGACCTTCCAGGCCGGAGCTACTTTGCTTTACGACTCCGTGCCGGAAAAAGAATATCAGGAAACTATACACAAAGCCCAGGCCTTTCTGGACGTCATCAACGCCTCATGACCCAACCCACCATTTTTCTGATCGACAATTTCGATTCCTTCACCTTCAATCTCGTGGATTGTTTTGAGCAATTGAACTGCCGTGTACTGGTGTACCGCAATACGGTTTCCGCCGACCGGGTGCTGGCCGCCAATCCTGATCTGGTGGTAATCTCGCCGGGTCCATCCATCCCGAGCCGGGCTGGAAACCTGATGCCTGTTCTTGAAAAAATAATTACGAAATTCCCGGTATTCGGGGTATGTCTGGGGCAGGAAGCCCTCATCGAATTGTTTGGCGGATCGCTGCAATATATCGAACCGGTTCACGGACGGGCGTCTGCCATCCGTCACGATGAAAAAACCATTTTTACCACCCTTCCCCAGGATTTCAAAGCCGGCCGTTATCATTCCCTGGTCGCGGATGTCGTCCCGGCCTGTTTTTCCGTCAGCGCTACCCATGATGATCTGGTCATGGGTATCCGGCATCGGACATTACCGGTAGAGGCCGTGCAGTTTCACCCCGAATCCGTCCTGACCATGCGCAATAATAACGGTTTGACCATTATTTCCAACCTGTTGAACGAGTACGTCCTATGACTATAACCCAATTTCTGACCGCCACCATTTCCGGTGATCTTTCGCTGGCGGACCAGGAGGCCTATCTCCGGCAAAAAGATGATATCGCTGTGGCGGAAGTGGTGGCTGCCGTGCGTTTTCTCCAGGAGCGGCGACCGGTCCGGTTTTCCTTTCCCGATGCCATAGATGTCTGTGGTACCGGTGGTTCGGGACTGGCCCGCATCAATACGTCGACCCTGGCCGCATTTATTCTGGCAACAATGGATATCCCCATCGCCAAACACGGGAACCGGGCCGCCAGCGGACGGTTCGGCAGCTTTGACCTGCTGGAAGCCATGGATATTGTATTTTCCGACCAGCCGGATATTGTCAAGGCTGGATTTTATGCCACCAACCTGGCTTTTCTTTTCGCGCCTTTTTACCATCCTGTGATGAAGCATTTCGCTCCCGTTCGCAAGGCCATCGGAAAACCGACCTTCTTCAACATCCTGGGCCCCCTTATCAGCCCTGCCGATGTAACGCGGCAGATCATCGGCACCGCCTTTGCCGATAAAATGCAGTTGATCGCTGACGTATGCCAGGAATTAGGCAAGGAACGGGTGCTGGTTGTACGCGGCGAAGATGGTCTGGATGAAGTGACCATCAGCGGTGAAACGACTGTGGTGGAATTGCGGGACGGAACCATATCCACCTTCACCCTCCGGCCGGAAGATTTCGGCCTCACCCCCGCCCGTTTCGATGATATTTCCGGCGGCGACCGGGATTCCAACCTGCGACTGGCGGAAAAGATCCTCAGCGGCAAATATCCCGGACGACACACGGACCTGGTTCTGGTAAATGTCGCTTTGGCCTTGTATCTGACGGAACGGGTTTCCGATGTAAAAACAGGATATGATCAGGCCTTATCATTTCTGGAAAGCGGGGCCGCCATGGCAAAAGCCGAACAGGTTCGCCGTATTTCACACATGCCCAGCATTTTACTGAAAATTCGCAGTGTCAAGGAACAGGAAATCCAAAAGCAAAGACAGGATATGCCCCTGGATTATATCCGGGAACACATAAGAAAATCGGATCGGGATTTTGCCTCGGCGCTGATGGGAGCTTCCCGGACCATCATTGCTGAAATCAAGAAAGCTTCTCCCAGTGCCGGTATGATCGCCACCGGTAATTTTCGCCCTGATCGCATCGCGCGTGACTATGAATCTGCCGGAGCGGCGGCCGTGTCCGTCCTCACGGATTCAACCTTCTTCGGCGGACATCCGGAAGATCTGCGAGCGGTACGGAATAACACGACCCGGGTGCCAATATTGTGCAAGGATTTCATTATTGATTCTTATCAGGTTTATGCGGCCCGCTTTTACGGTGCCGATGCCATTCTTCTCATTGCCGCCTTATTGAGCCGGGAACAAATCGTGGAATTCAGCCAAATCGCCACCGCCCTGGGCATGGATGTCCTGTGTGAAGTGCATACGGCCCGGGAATTGGAAAAAGTCCTGACTACCCCGGTCCGGATCATTGGTATCAACAACCGGAATCTCCACACGTTTGACGTGGATGTAACCACCACCGTGGACCTGGCGCCCCTAATCCCTGCCGATCGTATCATCGTTTCCGAAAGCGGAATTGCTTCCCGTCGGGACCTGGACCAGTTGCCGGCCACGGTTCAGGCTGTTCTGGTCGGTACGGCTCTGATGCAAAGTGATGATAAGAAAGCAGCCCTTCGGACCTTGCTGGGATGAAGCGTTGGCAGTTAAAAATCTGCGGAATCCGAAAACGGGAAGAAGCGGAATGTTGTGTGCGTCTTGGCGTGGACTATATCGGACTCAATTTTGTTCCCGCCAGCCGCCGTTCAGTTTCTCGGACTGTGGCCCGGCGTATCCTGGATAATCTGCCACCGATACCGACCGTGGGTGTTTTTCAAAATCAACCGCTGGCATTTGTCAATGAAACGGCCACCCGGTTGAATTTGGATTATATCCAGTTATCCGGAGAGGAATCAGACGAAGAAATCGGTGCCTGTTGCCGGCCTGTGATTAAAACGGTGACTGCCCCGGCCGGGGAAAGAGCGTCCCACCGCGAATACCGGACAGAGAATATTGCCTTTTTCATTCTGGACGGACACCGACCTGGTAGCGGCCAGAGCTTTGACTGGACTCATATTCCCGAATTACACCTGCCCTTTCTGCTGGCCGGTGGTCTTACGCCGGACAATGTACGGGAAGCCATTCGGCAAACCGCTCCCCTGGGGATTGATGTCGCCAGCGGCGTGGAAACAGGAGGAGAAATTGACTGCAATAAAATACAGGAAATGGTAACCATTCTATGCTCGTGATAATGCACAATACGGCCACGGATCGTGAGGTTCGGCAGGTCATGGAAAAAATTGAATCGCTGGGACTTCAGGCCCTGTCCATGCCCGGCTCCACCCGCACAACGGTGGGTGTAATCGGCAACCGGGGCTATATCGACGAAGACCGTTTACTCCATCTTCCGGGTGTCAAGGAAATCATTCATATTACCAAACCGTACAAACGAGTCAGCCGGGAATTCAAAACGGAAAACACCCTGGTTAACGTCGGCGATCAGGTTACTATCGGCAAAGACCGCCCCGTCATCATTGCCGGTCCCTGCGCCGTCGAATCTTATGATCAACTTCAGCGCGCGGCCCGTGGACTGGACGCAGCCGGGGTGCACATGCTGCGGGGCGGAGCCTACAAACCCCGCTCCTCGCCCTATTCGTTTCAGGGCCTGAAAGAAGAAGGATTGCGCATCCTGCGTCAGGTCGGTGACGAATGCCGGTTACCGGTCGTCAGTGAAATTCTGTCCATTGCCGATCTGGATCAATTTGCCCGGTTGGTGGATATGGTGCAAATCGGCGCCCGAAACATGCAGAATTTCGATTTGCTGCAACACGTAGCCACGCTGAATAAACCTGTTTTGCTTAAACGGGGATTGTCGGCTACCATGGAGGAATTTCTGCTGGCTGCCGAATATATTCTGAACCAGGGAAATGATCAGGTTGTCCTGTGTGAACGGGGAATCCGAACCTTTGAAACATCCACCCGCAATATTCTCGATCTCAATACCCTGGCCCTGATAAAACAGGAGTCCCATCTACCCATCATTGCCGACCCCAGTCACGCGGCCGGACGATCGGACCTGATTCTGCCTTTGAGCAAAGCCGCTCTGGCCGCCGGAGCCGACGGTCTTATCGTAGAAGTTCACCCCCAACCGGCCGAAGCCTTATCGGACGGCCGGCAATCGTTAACGCTGGATCAGTTTTCCCAACTGCTGGCCGGAATGATGCCGGCATGAAATCATTACGACGATATATCCTGAATCGTAGCGGGCATTTTGGTGCCTACGGTGGCCGCTACACGCCGGAAATGCTCACTCCCGTTATGGAAGAACTGGAAGCTGCTTTTTATCGGGCAATCCGTGACCGTCAGTTCAAAAAGAATCTGAATGATCTCTACCGTCATTACGCCGGACGGCCTACACCGCTGGTCTTTTGTGAAAACCTGACACAGGAACTGGGCGGCGCCCGGATTTACCTGAAGAACGAAGGCTTGAATCACACCGGAGCACATAAAATGAACCATTGCCTTGGTCAGGGACTCCTGGCCCGGCAAATGGGGAAAAAACGAATCATCGCCGAAACGGGAGCCGGACAGCACGGACTCGCTACGGCCACCGTAGCCGCCCGTCTGGGACTGGATTGCACCATCTATATGGGCGCCAAGGATTACGCCCGGCAGCGACCCAATGTTTTCTGGATGGAACAGCTGGGAGCAACGGTTGTCCCGGTAACCTCCGGGGGACAAATCCTGCGGGACGCCATCAATGAGGCTTTGCGCGATTTGATCCGGAATCCGGTGGAAACCCACTATTTATTGGGAACCGTCTGCGGTCCCCATCCCTATCCTGTCATGAATACCTGGTTTCAGAGCGTTGTAGGGAAAGAAACCCGGCGGCAATTCAAGCAACGAACGGGAACCCTGCCGGATTGTCTGGTGGCCTGTGTCGGCGGCGGCAGTAATGCCATGGGGCTGTTTCATGCTTTTTTGGACGAACCCGATATTACACTGGTCGGGGTGGAAGCCGGAGGTCGGGGACTGACGGGAACACCCGACCGCTTTCATCATGCCGCCCGGTTCCAGGCCGGTACAGTCGGTGTCGTTGAGGGGTATAAATCGCTCTTTCTGCAGGATAATCAGGGACAAATTTCACAGACCCACAGCATTTCCGCCGGATTGGATTATTCCGGAGTGGGTCCCCAGTTGGCCTATCTGAACGAAACGGGCCGACTCCAGACCTCCTATGCCACCGATAAAGAAGTTCTGTCCGCTTATGAGCTCCTGGCCCGGACGGAAGGAATTTTCGCCGCCCTGGAATCACTGCATGCCCTGGCAGAAGTCATCAAACGGACCCCCGGGATGGACGCCGCGCAGAGTATTATATTCAATTGTTCCGGCCGCGGAGACAAGGATCTGTTCATTGTTGCACAACATTTCGACCGCAATTCTTTCCGGGACTACCTGAAATCCTATTTGGAAACCGATCCGTGAAACTCAAAATCATGACCCATATCATGGCCGGGTATCCTGACCTGGCGACTTCCGAAGCATTGGTGAAAACCATGGCCGAGGCCGGAGCCGCAATGGTGGAAATTCAAATACCTTTTTCCGATCCCGTGGCCGACGGACCCGTTATCATGCAGGCCAATGAAACGGCCTTACGCCAGGGAATGACACCGGACCTTTGTTTCGGTCTGATGGCACGGATAAAACCATCGGTCACCATTCCCCTATTATTCATGACCTACTATAATATTGTGTTACGTTTCGGTGTAGAGGAGTTCTGCCGCCGGGCTGCCGCCGTCGGGGCCTATGGACTCATTGTGCCGGATATTCCCTATCATGAAGAACCTTATGATCATTTCCTGGCGGCCTGTCAGGCACACCATCTTCATCCCATTCAAGTTGTGTCACCCTTGACGCCGGAACGACGACTGGAACATATTGCCGCCGTCGCCAGCGGCTTTATTTATTGTGTTTCTCACACGGGACTGACCGGCGACCGCCACAGCCAACACAAGGAATTCATCGAATATCTTAACCGGGTGAGACGCTTTACCGACCTGCCTCTGGCAGTAGGATTCGGCATATCCACACGGGAGCAGGTTACGGCTCTGACCGGACTGGCTGACATTGTGGTCATGGGCAGCCAGGTCATCCGTCTGCTGGATGCAAACGGGGAAGACCCGCTAGAAACGATAGGGAAATTTTTACGGACAATCACCGCCGACTAGGATTCCTCCCCATTCGGGGGCCTGGAATATTTAACTTCCGACCTATTATTTCTCCATCATAAATTGTCTGGAGGTGAACGAGGCGCAGGATGCGGACTACTATCATTGCCATACTACTCTTTTTCATAGTGCCATTGCAGGCGCAAGGTGATTACTACCCCTTCGAAGAATATATCGGCGGCGGAATCGGCTACAGTCCCATGTTCATGCAACTCGATTCGATCCCCGGCGCTTCCATGCTGAAACAGATCGGGTTAAACCCCAAACAGTTCGCCATGCCTTTTGTATTGCAGGGCGGTGAGGGTTTCACCCAGATTGCCGGACGCTGGCGGATCGGCGGGTATACCGGTGTCGGGGCTACGCGTATCAGCACAGTGCCACCCGTTCAGCTTTTTCTTAACCGTGATGGTATTCCGGGTTATCAACCTCCGCCGACTATTATCTCCAATCCTGCCATTGTTGATACAGCCATTGCTTACACCGGCGCCTATGCCCCTTCCATTGAAGCCAAGGTGTCCTTTGCCCTGGGTGCTGTAACCCTGGAATACGTCATGCCGCTGTTTCGGGATGTGGAAATCGCCACCGGTGCCATGATGGGAATCGGCACGCTGAATATTCACGCCTATCAACATTCGGGAACGGCAATCTGGTCCAATTCTTTCCAGAATGTCTACGGCAGTTTTCAGGACAGTACCCTGTATTATGAAATTGACAGTCTGGCTCAGCTTCCCGCAGTTCAGAGCGGTGGACTCACATCGGGAGCCCTGTCTTCGCAATATACCACCATCGGGGGAACCTTCTTCAATTTCCAGCCCTATCTGGCAATTAAATGGCAGATTATTGATCGCATGGGACTGCGTATCAGCGTCGGGTTTCATAAGGGAACCATCGGCGCCGGAAAATGGTACCTGAACGACCGGGTTCCCATCAGCGATTCACCGGAAGCCACCCTGCAGGGAATTTCCATTCGTACCATGCTGTATTTTGGTATGTAACTCTTACGTTGAAAACATAATGCATCAAAAAAACAAGAAACCTTTTCGTCCCTTTATTTTTTCCGCCCTAACTGCCGGAACCATCCTGATCGTCATGATCTTGGCGCCGCTGGTTCGCACAGCATACTCGGCCGGACAGAACCCCTTTGCCGTAATTAAGGAAAAAATGCAGGTGCTGAATCAAATCCTGGTCTATGTCAATGAATTGTATTTTGAACCGGTAGACATGGAAAAACTCATGAACGGCGCCTTAACCGGCATCATGAAGGAATTGGACCCTCACTCGGTTTACATTCCCGCCAAGGAACTGGAAGAAATTGATGAACAGTTCCGGGGCAATTTTCAGGGAATCGGCATTGAATTCGATATTCTTCACGGCTATATCACGGTGATTTCGCCAGTGGCGGACAGTCCTTCTGAAAAGGTCGGTCTTCAGCCTGGTGATCAGGTTATTGCCATCGATGGTGAAGATGCCTACAACATTACCAAGAAACAGGTTTTCGAACGCCTGCGGGGGCCGAAAGGTTCGCCCGTTACCGTCACGATTCGCCGACCATCGGAAAAAAAGCCCTTCGATGTAACCATTGTTCGAGATAATATTCCTATTTACAGTGTGCGGGCCAGCGTTATGCTGGATGATTCCACCGGCTATATCTGGCTGACACGGTTTTCCGCCACTACTATCAAAGAAATGCGGGCCGCCATGGAAAAACTCCGCGCCCAGAATATGAAACGACTGATTTTCGATTTACGAAATAACAGTGGCGGGTATCTGGATCAGGCGGCGGCAGTGGCCGATTTATTCATTGCGGCTCATGATACGCTGGTCTATACCAAGGGAAAACGTAAGGATGTGGAACAGGCTTTCGTCAGCGATGCCCGTACCGGCGAAGATGACTTTCCCCTCATCGTTCTAGTCAATCGGGGCTCTGCCAGTGCCAGCGAGATTGTCGCCGGCGCCGTACAGGACCTGGACCGGGGTCTCATTCTGGGAGAAACCACTTTCGGTAAAGGACTGGTCCAGCGCCAGATCCAGCTCCGGGACGGTTCCGCCATCCGAGTGACCATTGCCCGCTATTTCACTCCCAGCGGACGCCTGATTCAACGTCCCTTTAATAACGGGGATGATCTCAGTTACTATAAAGAATTATATGAAAAAGACCGGGAAGCCAAACTAGATTCTCTGAAAGCTACCCTACCCAAATACCATACCCGCAGCGGGCGGACAGTCTATGGTGGCGGGGGCATTACGCCGGACGTATATATCCCCTGGGAAAACAATACGCTGGAAGCCACACGGAAATTATTATGGCATTCCAAGCGACCCATTTTTAACTGGGCGTCGATCTATGCCGCCCGGCTTCGTGAATCAGAACCCGATTTCGAAACTTTCCGTTCCGACTGGACTCTTTTGGAGGAAGAGTTTCAGGAATTTCTGACCTACCTCAAGGAGGAAGAAATTCATTTCGATTCTGAAGCTATTGAAAAGGACAGGGATAAAATTATTGTGAATATCAAGGCCGAAATCGCCGGGGCTCTCTGGTCCCGTAATGAAGCGGTTGGTATCCGGCTGGAACAGGATAATCAAGTGTTGGAAGCGCAGAATCATTTCCCGGAAGCCGGGGCTTTTCTGGCCCGACAAAAATCCATGCCCTGATTATTCGCTTTGTTGACATTGCACGGGGGAAGTCCTAATTTTTCGCTCGATCAACATTAACTGGAGGAATAAGTAATAACGATGGTACAATATTTTACTGATGGCGGACCGTTCATGTGGCCCATTCTCATCTCCCTGATTTTTGGGTTAGCCTTTTCGCTGGAGCGCTTCTACTCGTTGATGATGTCATCTATAAACTCAAAAAAGTTCTTTGCTGAAATTCAGGAAACGCTAGCCAATGACAGCGTTGAATCAGCCGTTGAGTTATGTGAAAAAACACGCGGCCCACTCGCGGAAATTTTTCACGCCGGATTGTCACGTATGCATCGCGGAATTAGTGAGGTTGAAAAAGCAATTCAAAACGCCGGGGCGGTTGAAATGGCTTTTCTGGAAAGGAATATGATCTGGCTTAACGCCGTAATCACGATTGCGCCCATGCTGGGATTTACCGGAACTGTAGCCGGTATGATCACGGCTTTTGAAGATATCGCCGCTGCCAACGAAATTTCACCTGCCGTTGTGGCTGGGGGTATTTCACAAGCTCTGTTGACTACGGCTTTCGGATTGATTGTGGCCATGATCATTCAGATGTTTCAGAATTTCTTCGTTTCCCGTATCGATAAACTGGTGTTGGATATGGAAGAACAATCCGTCCGTCTGGTCGATCATCTCTACGAAACAGAAGGGAAATAAGAATCCGCCATGGCTAAGAAAAAGCGACGCATCCGCGGTGGTGAAATACCCACATCGTCGATGGCTGATATTGCTTTTCTACTACTGATATTCTTCCTCGTAACCACAACCATTGATACGGATAAAGGTTTGGGAATTGTCCTCCCAGCTGAAGGAGAAGAAGTTGAAATTAAAAAAACCAACATTCTGAATTGTCTCCTGAATTCCTCCGGTAATGTGTTACTGGGAAAAGAACCGGTAGCCATAAAGGATATCAGCAAGATCGTAAAGAAAAGACTGGCGGAAAACAATAAACTCATCATATCCGTTAAAGCACACGAGAAAGCCAAATACGCCGATTATATCCGTGTCATTGACCAGTTGAAAATGGCCAATGCAACTCGTATATCAATCGCCAATACCGAATAATGAAATTTTCCAGAAAAACACAAATATCCAGTGAAATTCCCACGGCTTCCATGCCCGATATTATCTTCATGTTGCTTGTCTTCTTCATGGTGACCACCGTATTACGGGAATATGCCGGACTTCCAGTGGAATTGCCCAAGGCCAAGCGGATCGAAAAACTCAAAGGGAAAAGTCACGTCGCGCATATCTTTGTTTCCAAGGAAGGTCTCATCTCCATCGAAGACCGCATGTACAATATGAAGGATGTACGCAATGTCATGTATGATAAACGCGTGGCTGATCCGCAAATTACCATTTCATTGAAAGCCGATCAGGCCGCTAAAATGAAACTGATTTCCGGGTTGCACGGTGAGTTGCGCAAAGCCGACGCCTTGAAACTGAATTACTCCACCAAACTGGAGGTAGACTGATGGCCGGCCAGGTTATTTCCCTGAAAGAACAATATCCCATTACCGTTCGCCTGACCGGATTTATCGGAATTCTCTTATTGGTCGCATTGATGTTGATCTTTCCGCGCTTTGTGCATGTCAGCACTCTGGAGCAGACCGAACAGATCATCATCGAACAGGTGGACATTCCTCAGACTCAACAGTTTGAGCGGCCCCCACCCCCGGCCCGGCCTTCCGTACCCATCGAATCGGAAAGCGAAGATATTGCCGATGATTTGACCATCGAAGAAACCGATCTGGAAAATTTCGAAGCCTGGGATGCACCACCACCACCACCCAGCGGACCGCAGGTACGGTTTATTCCCTATGATGATCCGCCGGTACCAATGAAGCCGATCCGACCTAAATATCCTGAAATCGCCCAGGAGGCCGGGATTGAAGGAACGGTGATCATTCAAGCTTTTATTGATGAAAAGGGTCGGGTAAAGGAAACCATTGTCCTTAAAGGCATACCGAACACCGGATTGGACGAAGCGGCCATTGAAGCCATTCGGGCCACTAAATTCAAACCGGCCAAACAACGGGAACGGGCTGTCGGCGTATGGATTTCCATTCCGGTGAATTTCAAGCTGAAGAGTTAAACAAACTAGTGTATCAGAAAAACCCCGGTCTTCCCGGGGTTTTTTATTTCCGGCAATAAAAATATCATCCTAATTTGGCTATAATGAAGCGTCTCATTCCCATCATTCTGACGATCCTTTCCGTCTCATTTCTCAGCTGTTCCGTAAATGAAGACGAGATGGCCTACGACTATGACGGAAATATATACTTCACCGTTTCCTTTGATTCGGCCACAGCCTATGATGATTACCAGGGCTTTCGTCTTTATATGATGAGTGAAGAAACGTTTTCCTGTTTTAATTATGAAATAAAATTCATAGACAACTATTCAGATGGTGACCTGGCCCTTCATATTCTGGATGTTATGTTGGAGGGTCCCTGCGCCACGGCCCTGGGACCGGTGCGGAAGAAGGTACCGATTCAGACCGGATCAGAGGAATTTGATCTGTATTTTTATAATGCCGGGGACAGGGATCGATATCATGTGATTCTGTCCGGCGACTCGGCCGTGGTGACGGCTGATGATACCAGTTTTACCCGTTTTTATCCGCCGGCAGCTTTTCCCCGGTAATTCCGGCCGGCCTCAGCTCAGTATAGGCTGGCTTTTAAATATTCCCGGTTCAAACGGGCGATATGTACCAGGGATATTTCCTTGGGACATTCCACCTCACAGGCTCCCGTATTGGTACAACTGCCGAATCCTTCCTCATCCATGGTGGCGATCATATTCAGCGCCCGTTGCTTGCGCTCAACCTGTCCCTGAGGGAGTAGAGACAGTTGGCTCACCTTGGCCCCGACAAAAAGCATGGCTGAGGAATTCTTACAGGTGGCCACACAAGCGCCGCATCCGATACAGGCTGCGGCATCCATTGCTTCATCGGCCTGTTGCTTGGCGATGGGAATGGCATTGGCATCCGGGGTACCACCGGTATTGACGGTAACATAACCACCGGAGGACATAATGCGGTCAAAAGCCCGGCGATCCACAATCAAATCCTTGATGATGGGAAAGGCTGCTGCACGCCAAGGTTCCACCACCAGCGTTTCACCGTCATGAAAACTGCGCATGTGAAGCTGGCAGGTGGTAATACCACGTAGCGGGCCGTGGGCTCGTCCGTTAATCACAACGCCGCAGGTGCCGCAGATTCCTTCCCGGCAATCGTGATCAAAGGACACCGGTTCTTCGCCTTTCAACACCAGCGAATCATTCAACAGGTCCAGCATTTCAAAAAATGACATGTCACCGGTTACATGATCAACCTCATAGGTGGCGAAATGTCCTGCGGTATTTCCGTTTTTCTGTCGCCAGACTTTTAATGTCACCTTCATTATTTATAACTCCTTGAGGTTAATTCTACATTTTCAAATTCCAGATCTTCTTTATGTAGAACGGGCTCCTCATCCAGACCCTTATGTTCCCAGGCCGCAACATAGGCGAAATCCTCATCGTTACGTTTGGCCTCATTTTCTTCGGTCTGATGTTCCTCGCGGAAATGTCCGCCACAGGATTCTTCCCGGTGAAGGGCATCCCGGGCCATCAGTTCACCCAGTTCCACGAAATCGGCCAGCCGTCCCGCCTTTTCCAGTTCCGGGTTCAGTTCATCCGGTCGGCCAGGGATCCGTACATTGGACCAGAATTCTTTCCGCAGTTTGGGAATTTTCTCCAATGCTTTCTCCAGACCCTGGGCATTGCGCGCCATTCCCACATATTCCCACAGGATTTGTCCCAGTTCCTTATGAATATCATCCACGGTCCGCTTTCCGTTAATGCTCATGAGGTTGTCAATCAAAGCTTCCACATCCTTCCGTGCTTCACTCACGGCCGAATCATCGGGCGATACATGTTCGTTCAACCGCCGGGCAAGATAGTCGCCAATAGTGTAGGGAATGACAAAATAGCCGTCGGCCAGCCCCTGCATGAGAGCGCTGGCTCCCAGCCGGTTCGCACCATGGTCGGAAAAATTGGCTTCACCCAAAACATAGAGTCCGGGGATATTGGACATGAGATTATAATCCACCCACAATCCGCCCATGGTATAGTGGACGGCCGGGTAAATCCGCATGGGAACCTGATACGGGTCTTCTCCGGTAATTTGTTTATACATGTCAAAGAGGTTACCGTATTTATCTTCCACCCATGGACGTCCGTTGCGCTGTATTACATCCTTGAAATCCAGATAAACCGCCAGTTTCGTGGCACCGACACCGTGGCCATGATCACACATTTCCTTGGCCCGTCGACTGGCGACGTCGCGAGGAACCAGATTCCCGAAGGATGGATATATCCGTTCCAGGTAATAATCCCGATCCTCTTCCGGAATATCATTGGCCGGGCGGTCATCACCAGCTTTTTTCGGCACCCATACACGTCCGTCATTTCGCAGACTTTCACTCATAAGGGTTAATTTGGACTGATGACTGCTGGCCACCGGAATACATGTGGGATGAATCTGGGTAAAACAGGGATTGGCGAATAAAGCGCCTTTTTTGTGGGCCCGCCAGGCGGCCGTGGCATTACTGGCCATTGCATTGGTGGACAGGAAAAAAGTATTTCCGTAACCACCGGTGGCCAGGATGACGGCATCAGCTACATGGGTTTCAATTTTTCCTGTGACCAGATGACGGGTCACGATTCCCTTGGCATGGCCGGCAACCAAAATCAAATCCAGCATTTCCGTCCGGGAATGGAAGTTGACTTTCCCAGCATCCATTTGCCGGACCAGTGCCGAATATGCCCCCAGCAGTAATTGCTGTCCTGTTTGACCCCGGGCATAGAAAGTCCGCGACACCTGAGCGCCGCCAAAAGACCGATTGGCCAGTAATCCGCCATATTCCCGGGCAAACGGAACGCCCTGGGCTACGCATTGATCAATGATGTTATTACTGACTTCGGCCAGACGGTATACGTTGGCCTCTCGGGAACGGTAATCACCACCTTTAATCGTATCGTAGAACAGCCGGAATACGCTGTCCCCATCGTTGGGATAATTCTTGGCGGCATTGATGCCACCCTGGGCGGCAATACTGTGCGCCCGGCGGGGGGATTCATGATAGGAAAAGGCTTCCACATTATAGCCCAGTTCGGCCAAGGAAGCTGCCGCCGATGCTCCGGCCAGACCCGTACCGACCACGATAATAGTATATTTCCGTTTGTTGGCTGGATTGACGAGTTTCAGATTAAACTTATGGTTGGTCCATTTTTCTGCCAAGGGACCGGATGGGACTCTGGAATCAAGGGTCATGTTAAAACCCTCCTTTCATGAAACCGAAATATATTGGAATGGAAAGAAAACCCAGGGGAATGATAAGCCAGAAAAGAATAGCGATCCATTCTAGGAATTGACCATATTTATTATACCGCAGTCCGAAGGTCTGAAAAGCAGATAAAAAGCCATGGCGTAAATGGAAACCGAGGAGAAACATGGCCACAGCATACAACAGGGTAACGGCGATATTGCCGAAACCCACTTCGTTCCCCATCACGACACCGAAATATTGTCCTTCTTCGTGTAAGAATTGAAACCGCCACCAGATGGTGGATAAATGCACAACGAGAAAGATGAAGAGCACACTTCCGGTCCATCCCATGGTACGGGAGGAAATAGTACTGGTTTCCCCGGCCTTGCTGACATCATACTTCCCGGGGTTGGAACGCCGGTTTTCCAGCGTGGTCCGCAGCGCATTTATGATGTGTCCGATGAAAATCAAGGCCAGAAGAACTTCAATCACACGAATCAGAGGTTTTATGACATCCAGGGTGGATACATAACTGTTGAAGGCTTCAGGACCGGCAAAAAGAAAGAGATTCCCTACCAGGTGAATAATCAGAAATAGGCAAAGGAGAATTCCTGTGACTGCCATTTGGACTTTTTTACCGATAGAGGAACTAAAGAAATGGCTATACCAACTCATGTCAGCTCCAGTCTGTAATATTGCGGTGATGAATCGTCACGATTAAACAGATTAACGAGGGGATAAATTATGACCTTAACACCTATGCCTTCAATTCAATTCCCTGTTCAATGATCCGCTGGTTACCATATTTTCAGGATATTGAAACTGTCATATCCGGCCGCTGAGGCGGGCGCCGAGATGGCTGCCGTAATACAAACCTGCCAAGGCCAATATTCCCAACAGTACATAGAGAATTCGTCCGGTACGGTCGGCCGGGATGAGGCCCCGGTTTCGGATTCGCCAGGCCAATTGAACGATAAAAAGAAGTGAGGATACGATTTGCATGGAGCCATGGGTTTCTAATATCCGCCACGGTTCCGCCATGTGCCCTTCCATCTGATCGGCAATAAATCCGGTAATAACCACCGGAACGACGGCCGCGACAGCAAACCCCAGAGTCCAGAAACTGGCGAATTCAAAACGGTCGTCCTTCCGCCAAAGGGCCAGCCAGTCAAATACGACTGCAAGGCCGAACAGGGCAATGGGGAAATGGATCAGTAGGGGATGAATTTTATCCAGGGAAATCACGTGTCATGCACTTTTAATTTTTTTGAAGCCCAAATACTTATCCCCAACATCACGGCCAGGCCATGTGTCAGCCATACAAACGGTGAGCCGGATATATAGACATATTCAATACGGTACAAACCGGTAAGCATAATGAATAAAATAATATGTAACATATTTCGGGCCAGGGGTGTGCCCATGCGGGTCACATGGATATATCCCATAATAAGCAAACCGATATTGATGATCCACCAGCCGAACATGCGATAGGCTAGGCGCAGGTATTCCGGTAATTGATCATTGACACTGGCATGAAAGAGGGTCTGAAAGGAAACCTGTAATAGCGCTTCATTGGCACGCTGGTCCAAAAGCCAGGGAGAGTCGGATAATACCCAACTGCTGCCCAAAAGTACAGAAAGCAGACCGATGACAAAGGGTGGAATCCAGGTCAAATTGTGCAGGGTTTCCGGTTTCATGGATGAAATTTAACCTGATTTCAGAGTAATAATGAAAAGGCTTTATAACCGCAGCGAAATTCACTTTTGTTTCATTTCATTCTTTCATCAATTTTCACCTATGGAAACCGAGGTAAAACGGAATATCGCTCTTTTATGGTTGGCACAAATCATATCCTCCGCAGGTGATGCCATCTACCATATTGCCCTTATGTGGCTGATTCTTGATCTAACCGGATCCTCTCTGGCGACAGGATTGGTCGCCATGTCCGCCACGATTCCGGCCATGATTTTCGGTCTGTACTCCGGGGTCCTGGCCGACCGTCTCAACCGGATGGGATTGATGATTTTCGCCAACATCAGTCAGGCCTTTACCGTTTGCCTCATTCCGGTTCTGATACTGACGCATCACCAATTCGCCCTTTTATTCGGGGTCCTGGCCTTTACCAGGGCGACCTTTGGAACACTGTTTCCACCGGCCTTAAACGCCTTCATCCCCGAAATCGTTCATAAGCAATACCTGGTCCGGGTGAATTCATTATTATCCACTTCTCAACAAGTCGCCTGGTTTGCCGGGCCTGCCGTTGCCGGGACAATCCTGCATTATTTTTCATTGTCTACCTTGTTTTTTTTTGATGCCGCTTCCTTTCTCCTGGCGATCATCCTCCTCCTCATTGTAAAGGTTCCCCGGACAAAACCCCAGACTGTAGCCGGTAATAATGGCTGGGATGAACTCCTAAAAGGAATTCGCTATGCCTACCATCATGAATTTATCGGATTTCTCATCCTATTGACCGTTGTAAACAATTTTTTCATCATGGGACCAGCCCTGGTGGGAATGCCCCTGCTCATTAGAAATTCTTTGCAGGGCAGCGTATCAGATTACGCTTTCGTGGAATCCTTTATGGCGCTGGGTATGTTGGCCGGATCTCTCCTAGTCTATCTCAACGACAATCACACGAAAGCCGGCATTTTACTCCTGCTGGGCATGGTACTGGATGGACTTACATATTCTGTATTTTACAGTGTCCAATCGATTTTCCTGGCCTGGTTTTTGATTTTCATTCATGGCATTGGAATTCCAATGATAACCATCAGCCGGACCGCCATGATCCAGAAATATGCCGACCAAAGATACCACGGACGATTATTTTCCATGGTCCATCTAGCCGTGGTCGGGGTTACGGCCTTGTCCGCCGCGGCCATCGGCGCTATCGCCGAAATTATGGAACCCCGCGTCATTTTCTTAATTATCGGAATACTGGCGGCATCCTGTGGTGTTGCGGGATGGTTCCATCCTCACATGCGAAAACAATTCTGATTGTCATCATGAAACAATTGAATCATGAATATTACCTCATTCTCGATTCCGGGACTTCATCCAGCAAAGTCTTTGTTGTTTCCCGCGCCGGGAGTATCCTGTTCTCTGAACGGCAGAAGCATGCTTTGGAACGACCGGCCCCATTCTGTGTGGAAAGTAACGCCGAGCATACCTTTGCCGCCTGTCACTCATTACTGGAGAGGGCGTATGCTTATGTCCGGAGCAGGGAAGGCAAAATACGACGTATCGGTCTGACCGTTCAGCGTTCAACTTTTCTATTCTGGCATAAGAAAACCTGTCAACCCCATACTCCGGCGCTGAACTGGCAAGACAGTCGGGCCCGTGACCTCATTTCCCGTTGGGAATCGTATCGGGAACGAATTCAACATATTACCGGGATTCCCCTCAGTGCCCATTTCGGGGGACCGAAATATGCCTACTTTACGGAAGAATTTCCGGAACTAAAACAGAATGACGACCTTTGGTTCGGTCCTCTCAGCGCCTATCTTTGTCATCGCTTTACCGGACAGGCCAGAGTTGATGAATCCATCGCCGGGCGCTCCCTGCTGTTCGCCATTGATTCGGCGTCCTGGTCTCAGGAAATGATGGATTTGTTTCAGGTTTCGCCAGCTCATCTTCCGCCCCTGGGAAATACCGTACAACCCTATGGAACCATCCGTCTGGGAAAGGAAGAAATTCCCCTCTCATGTATTATCGGGGATCAGCAGGCAGCCCTGATCGGACAGGGCGGTGATGCCAGTGGACAACTGGCCATGAATTTCGGCACGTCCGGTTCGGTGCAATTGAATACTGGAGAACAACCAGCACATATTTCCACCTTACTGGCCAATGTTTTATCCTCCAATGATCGGCGGATTTATCTGCTGGAAGGAACTATCAATGCCTGCAATTCCCTTTTTTATTGGCTGGAATCGGAACTGGATATTCCGCATCACAAGATGGTGTGGCATGAACGATGTGCTCAGACGGAAACGGAAGGTGTATTAATTCCGGGATTTGTGGGTCTGGCGGCGCCGTACTGGCAGGATGGATTTTCGACGCAATATTTTCGTCTCTCCGGAAACGCCGATGAGGTTGTCCGGGCCGGGATGGAATCCATCGGTTTTCTGGTCCATGATATTTATCGGGAAATGGGGTCCGTTCTGTCTGGTGAACAGCCGGTGATCACGGCCAGCGGTGGCGGAGCCCGATTGCCACTCTTACAATTCATTGCCAATTTACTGCAACAACCAGTGGCTCTTTCCAGCCTAAAGGATCGTACCGCCATGGGCGTATTTCGTCTTTTACGTCATCTGGATGACGGTGACTTCCATGGTACCGGGCCGGCGTATGATGAAATGATATATCCTTCGGAAAACGAAGCTTACCGCCGGAAAAAACTGGCGGCTTGGCGGTTGGCTTTGTCCGGGATCGGGCTCTAGTTAAAACGGTTTCAGTTCCACCAAGAGAACCGCCAGAACCAAACCAGCCATAATCAGACGATTAAACAGAAGCTGTTTCCGAATGTTACCGGCATCCTTCCGCAGCGCCCCTTTTGCCATGTGACCCAGTCCCATTAAAAGAAGGATGGTGAGCAATTTCGTATGTAGCCAACCCATTTTCAAAAAAGCTGTCTGATCCATCAGCATAATGGTGCCGGTGATAATCAATCCCAACCCAGCCCAGAAGGCATAACGTCCTACCAATAGAGTTTTTAACGCCGTGTCATCGGACGATCTGCGATTCAGGTATTCCAGAACCAGCGCACTCCCAAACCAGGTTGCCAATGAAAAAATATGCACTGTTTTAATGATAGGTAATATCATAATCTCCTCAACAAATTGATGTTATTTCATCCAGTGATCGGACGATGCGATCGGCGCCGGCCAGGCGGATATTATTTCTCCACGGTTCATACCGGCATACAATGATGGATTGCATACCGTAGGCCGATGCCAGCCGGGCATCCTGTTCCGTATCTCCCACAATTATCATTTCTTCATAACGATAGGTTTGGCCCAATATTTTCCGGGCCCGCTCCGGTACCAGAGACCCCAGCCCCAGGCGGTCTTCGGCTTCATCACCAAAAATGCCAAAAGCGAACCGGTGCCATAGGTTGAACCGGCCTAATTTAATTTCAGCCCCCGCCCGTACGTTGCCGGTTAAAAGTCCTATGGCGCCACCTTGTTCCTCAATTTTTTCAATCAGATGAAGGGCATCAGGAAAAACAAAGGGGCGGTCCGATTCCCGGAAATGCTTTTCCAGCCCAATGAGATAGCGTCCAATGACTTCATCTGTTACGGCAGGAATATGGTTCTTGCAGCCGTAACGCTGTAACGCCTGCCCTACGATGGTCCTATCGGTGAAACCCGCGACATCCTGTAATTGTAAATCCGGATCGACACCTATGGTGTCCTGAATCGCTTTATTGAGGATGCGGCGCGCTTCCGGACCGGGTGAAATTAGGGTGCCATCAATGTCAAACAGATAAAGAGGGAATCGGGCATGCAAAGGATATAATCAGTGTGACGGTTGATTCATAATGAGTCGGGTCATGGTCAGGCGTGTCAACTGATCAATCTTAAAGAAAGGACGTACCATGGGTGATAAGCCATGTTCGGCAAACCAGGGCGGCAGGGATAAGTATTGGGCATCGGCCATTTGCCGGGTTTCAAAATCACCCCAGCAAATAATGTAGCAGCCCTGCTCTTCAATGGTCTTGGGCAGGATAAACAATTCTTCCGGATCGGGGATAATATTCAATACCGTATCAATGGTGGCCGGACTGCAGGCATACATAAGCACAATGGTAAATCGGCTGTAAGATTGTTTCTTTTCTGCGTCCCAGCGTTGTGCTGCCCGTTCATATTCCTTCATTTTGAAAAGCAGGGCAGGGTCGTCAATCATCACCAGCAATGAATCCCGATTCTGAGTAACTGTCTCCAGCGTATCTGTTTTCACCACCACGGGTGTGGTGTCCGGCGGAGTAACCTGTGGCACTGAAACCTGTTTGGGTACCGGAGGAGGTGATGGACGCTGTAGCGGTTTTTGTTTCTGTTCCTCTTTCTTTTCTTCCTTTTTGACCGGGGTTACTGTTGGCGCTTTCTTTTCCTCTTTTACTGGTTCCGACTGTTTGGTCATGACCTTGGCTAATAAAGGTTTCGGTTCGGACGGTTTCGATTTGACGGTATCCTTTGCACTTACGGAGGGAGATTCCAGACTGTCATCAGACGTGGAATCCATGACGGCAGTCGATAGGGATTCCGGGGCCTGGACAAGGGGGAAAACAGTTGGTGTGGGTGCCGTCTTCGATGAAATCCAGAGATAGATCACTCCAATGAGAATCACTGGAATCATAATCAGAACGGGTTTAGATAAAACTAGCTTTTTTTTTTACCGGAACCGGCTTTTTCCTTGGCGCGTTGCGCCGTCACTTCACTGATATACTGGGAGAGATCACCCTTTTCTGTTGGTTCTTCGGAAGAATCCTCCTCGCCGGCCGGCTCATCCTTGCCGGATGTATCCTGCAGGCGGCTGGCTTCGATTTCCTGGCGGGCCTCCTTTATTTTTTCAGCAGGCGCACCGCGGCGTTCCAGGGCCGCCAACATGTCCAGCGCCTTATCATATTCATAGCGCATGACCAGGTGTTCCACCAGTTCAAAGGATGCATTATCCGGATCGATTGCCTCTTCTTTCTGTTCCTCATCGCCGGTCTTCGGTTCTTCAGTCGGTTTCTTAAATATTTCCAGGAGGCGGTTGGTTGCTTCCTTAAAACCCTGATTATATTGGTAATCGGTTTTTTCTTCCGCTTTTTTCTGTTCCGCCGCAACCGGTTCTTCCGAATTTGGTTCCGGTGTCTTGGCTGCCGAATCCTCTTTTTTATCTGCTACCGTGAATACCCGACTGTCGGCAAATAAATCATCATCCATATCCAGTTCATTTCCGGGGGTTGTATCCTGTTTCAGGTCCTCGGAATTAAAGAGCGGTTCTTCCGCCTCGCCTTCAAATTCAACCGCATCTTCCGGTTCCGGTTCAGATTCTTTCTCTTCTTCTTTTTCTTCGCTCACCGCTTCCGGTTCTGTTGCTTCACTTTCTTCTGGCTCGGCCGCTTCCGTTTCCTCCGACGATGGTGTGGGAGCCTCCTTGGTCGGGGTTGTTTCTTCCTGCGTAACGGCTGGTTCCTCACGCACTTCTTCCGTTTCGGCCTTGACCTGCGCAGCCTTGACCAACAGGTCTTCCAGGGCATTATCCGGTTGGGCCGGTTCCGGTTCAGTCGTTTTAGACTTTGGTGATTCGGTCGATACGACGGGAGGTTTTAATTCAGTTTCCGGCTCCGGTGTGGCCGGTACATCTTCAGAAGAAAATATATTCAGCAGACTGGTATCTGGTTCTGGAAGCTGTCCGGACGCGTCCTTTTTGACGGGTATAAGAACATCGTCGGTGGGTGCGGACGATTCTAATAAATTCAGAACAACCCGGGTAATATCATCAATGGATACCCAGGAACTCCAGTCGGCATCGGGCATGGCTTCCCGGTTAGCGGGAGTATCAATGGTTTCAGGGGCAACAACCCGGGCTTTGATACCAAACGCCTTTCCTTCTTGGGCAATGGATTTGGTCAGGGCATGGATGGCCGCCTTTGCCACGGCGTAAGGCGCTGCCTTGGCCATACCGGTTTCCGCCGGATAACTGCCGAAATTTATGATTTCCCCGCTCCTGTTTTCCTTCATGTGGGGCAGAACAGCCTGACAACAGTTAAGCGTCGTAATAAAATTAACGGATAACATTTGCGTCCAGACATTCCGTCCGGTGGATTCAACTTCCCCTGCTGCGGTAAAACCGCCGGCCACATTAACCCAGGCCTGGATGTTACCACAGGTATGCTGAATGGACCGGACCAATTGCCTTACGGCGTGTTCATTTGTCAGATCACATTTGACCGTAAACAGGCGGCGACTCGTTTCCATCACGGTAGTGGACGGACCACGCCGTATGGCAATCACTGTCGCACCGGCCTTATGAAGGGCCTGCGTCAGCTGGCGACCAACGTTTCCGCCGGCGCCGGTGATTACGATTGTCTTTTCAGATATATTCATTTTGTCATGACTGTAACGGGCTTATAACCGCAAAAAAGGAAAAATTTCCCCTCATTGCGGATAAGCTAATATACTAATCTTTTCGAAAATATAGTCCCTTAATTCTTCCATTGTCATATCCTGATATTGCCGGTGTGAAACGGGTTCGCCGAAACGTACACGGATTTTTCCGGGCGAAAATCGCCAATCATTTTTCGGTTTGGCCCGAAAGGCACCAATAATGCCAATGGGAACAATGGTGACGCCAGTGTTCTTGGCCACATGAAACGGACCTTTTTTAAATCGGTTCATGGCACCATCCAGGGTGCGGGTGCCTTCGGGAGAAATGAGGCATGTGGTTCCTTTGCGAATGGCTTTTTCTAGTAAATCCAGGCTGTTAATCGCCTGTTTCAGTTCTGACCGCCGAATGGGAATGATGCCGTACCGTTTTACGATTTGTCCCCAGATGGGATACGCGAACTGTTTATTTGCTCCGACACCAGTTACATGATGATTTATTCCCCCCACCAGGAGAAAGCCATCAAACATGGATTGATGATTAAACATGTAGAGGAACGGTCCGGCATCTTTATCTGGAATCGGTCCTTCATAGGTCACCCATTGTCCGCAGACCAGGAGGAAAAACCGGGCAATGGCCTTGGCAAAACCATGAAGTTTTTGTGGATGGATAAAAATGGTCGCTATCAGATAAACGGCCGCCGCCAGGACAAATACCGTTACTCCGATGGGATAGATGATGAGGGAGAATAGTGTCTTAAGCATCATGAGCCGGGGAAGAATCCAATAATGAAAATAATTTATGCGACGCTTTATGAAAAGCATATTCCTGAATCTCATCCCTCGTAATCCAACGCTGATTGGGCTTGTCGTTGCCATGGGTTACCCCGGATAGACGATAATGAAACAAAGTGGCCGTGAGTATAAAATGAGAATATTGATGCGTGATGGTTCCACTCGTGTACTGATAGTTAAGCTGATATCCTGTATGCGTCTCCATCTTTTCCTTGATCAGATCTTCATCTCTATGATAGTCTAGGAAAACAGCCGGTAATTCCCATAGACCGTGCAGCAGTTTTTCCGCCCGGCGGCGTACCAGAAATTTATCTCCGGACTGAATAAATCCGGCGAATACATGACGATGTGGTATTTCTTTTTGCCTGCGGAGCTGGGGATAATCCAGGGGGTTACTTTTTCCCGCCGTTGTACAATGCTGTTTCAGGGGACAGCGATGACAGCTGACTTCCCGGGCCCTGCAAATGTCACTGCCCAAATCCATAAGAGCCTGATTGAAATCTCCGGGGCGGTTCCTGTCGATAAGTGTAGTGAAATATTTTTCTACTCGCCGTTGATTATAGGGCGTTTCTCGTTTCAATCCCAGTAACCGGTAGCCGATTCGTTGCAGGTTACCATCAAGGGCAGGAAGGGGTTCCCGACATACAATACTGAGGACCATATTGGCCGTGTAATCGCCTACACCGGGTAATTGTCGGAACTCCTCTCTGGCCATAGGAATATTTCCGTCGTTTTTGTCTCTTACCATCTGAGCTGCGGTATAAAAATTCCGGCATCGGGCATAATACCCCAGACCTTCCCATTGTTTGATGATTGCATCAAGGGGCGCCTCCGCTACAGCGTGAATCGTGGGAAATTCCTGCAGCCAGCGATGATAATAGGGAATAACGGTTTTAACCTGGGTCTGCTGCAACATGATCTCCGATAACCAGATTCTATAAGGATCTTTCGTTTTCCGCCATGGCAGAAGCCGGCCGTATCGATCATACCATGTTAACAACGACGAGCGAAATGATTGTTTGTTTGTATTATACAAATTAATATTGTTTTAATCTTAATCGGGAAAAGGCCCAGTGAAATGATGCTAGGACCGATTTGATCTCGTCCCGCTCATCGTAGGGAAACAAATTACCTATTTCTTCACCCAGACGATCGATTTCCAGATCGATTTTTTCCTGTACCCTTTCACCTTCAGCTGTCAGGAAAAGTAGGTTTGACCGGTGGTCAATTTCGGATTTTTCCTTATAGATCAGTCCCCGGCCAATCAGCATTCCTGTCGTACGGGTAAGGGTGGAATTATCCACACCTATATTTTGGGCTAAAGAAGTCATATCAATCCCTTCATCGGGGACGGAAGATAGAATGACTAGTTGCGGCAGCGTGATTCCGGATAATTTCAGTTTTCTCCGAAAGACGGCCTGAAGATCGCGCAAGAGGGTGAATACCAGTTCGCCGAATTCCATGTTTGTATATTACAACTACTATTCGCAAAAAGAAATACTTTTCTCACTACCTATTGTCCCAACGCAGTCATCAAATCGCGCTTGTGTTCTTCTTCCTGCATGAGGACGTCTTCGAGGAAACGACGCAATCCGTATTCGCGCAATTGTTCGGCTTGCCAAATTCGTTCCTTATAACTGTCGATGGCATGTTGTTCCCCGCGCAAATCCTGTTCCAGCATGGTCAACGCCTCGGTCCCCGTTTCTATTGTTTCCACCGAAACTGAAGGGTTGCCACCGAGAAAGGAAATTTGTTCCGCAAGCGCTGTGGCATGGGCCATTTCTTCCTGTGAATGAATAACCAATTCCTTGATAATACTGTCAAATTTCGCCCCGGTCATGACAGCCGCGTGGTTGATATATTGAATCCCCGCAGCATATTCCCATTCCAAGTCCTTATTTAACGCCTTGATCAGGGTGTCCAACGTAAGTGACATTGTGCCTCCCTATTTTAAATATTTGTCGAACCATTTCAACATGAATTGCAAGCGCGCTTCCCTCCGGTCAGGCCTTCCGTGACGCGACAGACCGTGAGGCTCTTCCGGAAAACGTACATATTCCACGTCGCGCTGTAAAAACTTCAGTGCCGTATACATCTGGTCTCCCTGTTCCACATTGCACCGTAGATCGTTTTCACTGTGTATAACCAAAAGCGGCGTATGGCAATCCCGGATATATGTAATGGGAGACCACTTGGTATATGTATCTCTTTTTTCCCACGGTGCACCGCCGAATTCATAATTCAAGTCCCAGCCGATATCCGAATTCCCGAACATACTGGAAAGATCGGAAACACTTCGCTGGGTAACGGCAGCAGCAAAGCGGTTGGAGTGAGTCACAATCCAGTTGGTCATGTAGCCACCGTAAGATCCTCCGGTGACCCCCATGCGCTTTTCGTCCACGGACCCCTGTGCCAGAACATAATCCACGCCGGCCATTAAATCTCCCATGGCCGGTTCGGCCCAACGGGCAGTAATGGCATGAGCGAATTCCATTCCATACCCCTGGCTTCCCCGCGGATTAGTGTACAAGACCACATAACCGTTGGCCGCCAGCACCAGCATTTCATGAAAGAAGGTCCGGCCATACTGACCGCGGGGGCCCCCATGGATGTTCAATATCAGTGGATAGTGATTTTCGGGATCAAAGTCCGGCGGTTTTACCAGCCAGCCCTGCAGAGCCTGACCCATATTTTCAAACCAGATTTCTTCCGGAACACGAAAATCCCTGCTGTTTAAATAGGCCCGGTTCAGATGAGTGATCTGCTTTTCAGGGTCGGATAAGGACGCATAATAGACTTCATCCGGTGACGCGAGCGTCGCTTTTTGAAAGACTAGAGCATCCCGGGCAGCCGAAAAGGAAAAGAAAACTGCCACACCGTCTTCACATGCCACGGGAAAAGTTTCACCCTCCGATATGCGGGCTCCCATAATGATCTGTCGCCCTTCACTGGACACAATATAATAAACGGTTGTACCGTCCGATGACCAGACAGGTGATGTAACCACAAATGACGGAGTAACATCGCCAATGGTCAAAGAAAGTGCCGTACGGTCCAGGGTTTTCCCGATTTCCTTATGCGTTTTTCCATCGATCGAAACCACATTCAGATGATAATTAACGGCACCCCAGCTATGATAGGGTTCCATGTGTCCCAAGTAGGCCACCCACAGTCCGTCGGGAGAAACGGCCAACCCTTCGACCGGCCCTTCCGGTGTTTTGATTTCCGTAACATCGCCACCACTGGCCGGGACGCGGTAGATGCATTGTTCTTCAAGGCGTTGTTCCCAGTTGGAAAAGCGACTCGATACAAATACGATTTCCTTATTATCCGGGGTCCAGCAAGGATAGGCATCATCATAATTCCCCTGAACCAATTGTTTTGCTTTTCCCGTGCGGGCATCTGCTATCCAGACATGTGTGTATTCGCTGTCAAAGAAGCCTTGTCCGTCCAGGCGAAACCAGAGCCGGGTAATATGGCGATACACCGGTATTTCCGCGCTGCCGTCTTTTTTTCTCTTCACTTCTTTTCCCTGGGGATGAAATAGAAAAGCAATATTTTTCCCATCCGGCGACCAGGTGAGCTGGGAAATGGATCCATGCTTCAGCTGAGTAAGGGGCAACGCTTCCCCTCCCGTCAGAGGTAAAATCCAAATCTGATCCTTGTGATCTTCCTGGCGTACAAATGCCAGGCGCTTCCCGTCCGGTGACCAGCGGGGCAGCCGGTCCTGTTGCTTTCCCCCCGTCAGTGGGTGGAGGTTGCGGCCGTTATTATTTACGGCCCAAAGGGTTGAATAGTATTTTCGGTCCTTTTTACTCATAATTTCCCGTACAAAACAGACCTGTTGTCCGTCCGGGGAAATCTGGGGGTCACTCACAAGTTTTAAACGATAAAGGTCATTAATCTGAATTCTCTTTTTGGCCATTAAATCTCTCCTTAATGAAATATGGGCAAAGAATGTAAACGTTCTGCCTGGTGTAAAAACAAGTCTTTTACCATTTGCTTTTCTTCTTCCGTCTTGGCCAGGTGTCCGATTATGGCCCAGTGATCCAGTTTTATGATGGGAAATGTATACCATACACCGGGTAGCAGCGGTTCACTGGGACGATATTCAGCAATGGGATCGGGTCCATTTAAACCGGTGGTGGGACCGCGCATTGAAATCGTGTTAACCACACCATCATTTTCAAACCAGGTATAATCGGTTTGCGATCCATCATCCCAAAAGGCCACATCCCGACCGATGATCCTGGCGCGGGCTTTTAAGATCAGGTTCATGGAATTATCCGGAATATAATAACCCGTACTCGTATCCAGATGTGTGGCGGAGGTGGAAAAGGAAAAATAGTAGACACTAGGATCAGCCTGGAGAAAGGTGTTCAGTTCCCGGGCCCCGTTAATACTCAAATCCCAAGCGCTGATATTTTTAGTAGACCAGGCCGGGTGTTCCCGCATTCGTTTATAATAAGCCATCCAGTTTTCATTGGGATATCGTTTAAAACCCCATTGCTCAAGATCAAAACTGTAGAATTTGTTTCCAATTACGGCCGCAACACCTACGAAATACTGAAGAAACGGAATTGATCGGGTAACGATATTGGATAGGGTGGTCCCATTGTGAGGCGTTGCGATGGTTGTGATGGAAGCAATATAACCAGGATGGGCCTCTCCCAGGAGATCACTAGGCTCGGGGGTGATCCCGGCCGAATCAAGCATGAAAATTTCATTTAACTGATAAAGCAGCATCCGCGCCGTCTGTCCGCCCATGCTATGTCCTATGATGTGGACGGGGTGGTCAGCATCCCACTGGGGATAGAGTCCTACATATTCCTTCCCTGCCGGTTGGCGAACAATCCCCCACTTTTCGGCATGCTTCACGCCATAATCCACCTGGCCGCCTTTAATCTGGTAATAGGCTTCCACTGCCCGTTCCCAGTTCGATGATACCGGTCCCACCGATAAATTATAGACCGTATTCCCGGCCGCTTCCAGTTCCTCCTGAATATCCATGTTCCCGCCCCAATAATTATAATCCCCCATTTCTTCCGGGCCCCAGCCAATGAAGCCATGAATAAGGACAATGGGATAATCATTTTGCGCATAACAAAATGAAATGGCTGCCACCAGCCATACGATGTTCAGCAGTGTACGATACATCATCAAATAGTGTTTTTTATCCAGACCTGATCTAACGTGAATTTAATCGATTCGTTTCATTATTAGGGAAATAATATTGTTAACTTTCGGAGATAATATTGCGATTAACCTTCAAATTATATAGGAGATTTTCATGAAAAATATTTTTCCGATTGCCGGACTGATCTTTCTGCTCTTCAGTGGCTGTACCACCATGTCCTTTATTCCAACCGAAGGAACGGCGGCTAAATTTAATCTGGCTACGACCGAATATGTAGCTCAGGCCAATGCCAATCTGACCGATGGCTTCAAAGCTGAAATGCTGGCCTACATTGACAGTGTCCTAGTCCAGGATCGGGAAAAGTTGAACCAATTATCAGAAGCGCTGGCTGACTATGAAAAACAGCTGAATCAGCTCAGTGGCAAGTTGGACACTGTTCAAACGTCCGTCATGAATGTATCGGGAAAAGTTGTACGCGATATTGCCGCCGTCCAGTCCTCAACCAATTCGATGGAAATTATAGTTAACCGCCTGAAACAGGATTTGGAGCGGTCACCAGAAGAATCGTTAATTATACTCCGTGAGGCACTGGACAAATATATTCAATCCAACGCGACGGATCAGTAATCCTCAGCCACAACACGTTTCCAGCATAATCGCACAGACCTGATACGGGTCCATGTTGGCAGCCGGTCGCCGGTCCTCCAGATACCCGCGACCATTATTGGCAGTTGCCATGGGAATACGAATACTCGCGCCACGATCACTGACTCCGTAACGAAATTCATTTATTGAACAGGTCTCATGCCGACCGGTTAACCGCTCCTCATTGTGGGCGCCGTAAACGGCAATGTGTTCCTCGTGACGCCGGCCCAGCCGCTCGCAGGCTTCAATTACTGCATCATACCCATTTTCTCTGCGCATCTTTTTTGTACTGAAATTGGTATGGGCACCGGCTCCGTTCCAGTCCCCGGCCACGGGCTTGGGATGAAGGGTGGCACTAACTCCATATTGTTCCCCGAGACGATACAATAACCAGCGGGCAATCCAAAGTTCATCCGATACCTGGAGGGGACCCAGAGGACCGATTTGAAATTCCCACTGGCCCGGCATGACTTCTGCATTAATCCCCGACAAATACAACCCGGCCTTCAAACATAAATCCATGTGTTCTTCTACTAACTGGCGACCAAAGACTTCATCGGCTCCCACACCGCAATAAAACGGCCCCTGAGGCGCTGGATAACCACCATCCGGCCACCCCAGAGGGGATCGACCCTTAAATAACGTATATTCCTGCTCTATCCCGAATATAGCTTCATCGGCGGCATATTTTTCCGCCATCTCTCTCAGGTGGGCCCGGTGATTGGTAATATGTGCGGTGCCGTCGGCGTTCATGACTTCGCACATGGCAATGATATGATCTTCACCCCGAATCGGATCGCTTACAAAATAAACGGGGTACAACATGCAATCACTGTTTTTCCCTTCGGCCTGACCTGTGCTGGAACCGTCAAACCCCCAGACCGGTACATCCTTGAGCGTTTTGACGGGACCATCAATAATTTTGGTTTTGGATCGTAATTTGGCGGTAGGCTGATGGCCATCCATCCAGATATATTCCGCTTTGATTCGTTTCATTCCTATTCCTTATTCATCTTCAAGTCCCAAAGAAAATCCCTCTTTATACGTGGACAGGACCAACATAGTATGGGAGCGAATGACGCCCGGCCAACCCTGAATATCACGCAACAATTGTTCCAGTTCAGTAGAATTTCTGACCCGGATTTTCAGTAGATGGCTCCCTTCCCCCGTTACTGAATGGCATTCCAGAATCCGGGCGTCCGCCAGCGCCAGATCAATGGTCTCCTGGTAGTGTTCCGAAGATGCACTGATTACGGAAATAAAGGCCGTCAAATCAAATCCAAGTTTTTTCGCATCAGCCTGGGCCGTGAACCGCTTGATTATTCCCGTCTCCATTAACCGTTTTATTCTTTCCGCCGTTGCCGGTACCGATAAACCGACCTCCCGAGCAATGTCACTGGCGGTCATCCTGGCATTCTTCTGTAATTCGGCGACTATGTGCCGATCAACCTTATCAATCATAATTAATATTATTAATATTTACTATACATATACAATAATTATATTGGTATTATTTGGTTTAAATAATAATATTTACTGGTATTGTGTGTAAATATTAAAAATAGAATCCCCACTGAACTATGATTCTGGGACCCCAGTGATCTTCGCCTTCCGGCGGATCCGACAACCAAAGAGGAAAATAAAGTCCCATTTCCACCAATGATTGTGATTCAATGCCGATCCCGGCAGCAAAATACTCTCCCGATTGATCCTCAATTCGGTCCAGACGACGGAAAATGCTGCCCTGTTCGTTGGAAACAAGGGTATAATCGGCGTATACCATGGGCCAGATGGGAAGATTGGATTCATATCCCAAGCTAACGCCACTGCCCATCACAGTATCCCACCATACTTCCGATTGTGAGACAAACCCGCGGAACAGGGGGACAAAATCTTTTCGCTCCTTCCAGATGCGCGGCAGATATTGTAATCGATAACGTAAATCATTCCCCCTCCGTGGATCCCACACAAATCCACTTTCCAGATGCCCCCGGACAATGACCCGGTCCCAGGCATGAATTTCGCCATCCGCCGCTAGCGTAAACCGGGATAAATTCCATTTTTTCCTGCCCTGAATCGATTGGCCGACCAAACCGAATCCCTGCAGGACATAGCGATATTTTTCTGAATAGAAAAAGCGTTGATATTCTTCCCCCAGCCAGTATTGAATTCCCCGGTCCCACCAGCCGTCTGCATCTGTAGCCGTATATTCCACTCGTTTGATCTGGGTGGTCAAGCGCTGGTAATAGGATTTCCCCGATGTGAAAAAGTAAGACGGTTCACCCAAATAATTTACGATGGAAAGAATCTGCCGATTGCGGGGATATTCATAATCCGTGACAAATTCCCAATACGTTAGGTGGATCGATGACAGCGGCGTGCGGTAGGCCAGGCGTCCGCCCCAGTTATACTGAGGTGTTTCCAGACTGAAAGTCAGATCCAGATCGAAATTATTCTGAAATAGAGCTGGCAAGATGGGCATCAGGTTCAGCCCCAAACCGCCGGAAACACGGATACCAATACGCCAATCATGACGCCAATCCTTGAAAAGACGGGGCCGGTAATAGACGGAATACACATCCCAGCTGGGTCGGCCGATGATGGGATGAAGAGAAATCCGTCGTGGCCAGCGATTATTGAAACGATTGGAATCATATAAATGGTTGTCGGGGTCTATGATTACCTGTTCTACGCGGGTCGTACTAGTAATGACCAATTCAACATTTTTCTTTAAGCGCAATTCGGTGCGGCGGATGCTGTCCCGTGCCGTAATGATCAAGGCATCGACGGGAATAACCCAGTCTCCGTTGTAGGCCAACGAAATCTTGGTGCGCCACTGATGCGGCCCCTCTTCCACTTCTTCCACCTTCAAAATACGGATGTCGGGTTGAATATTTGTAGTCAGCGCCAGACGAAACTTTTCCGCCTCGCTAGGGCTGCTTACGGCCCGGACCAGATCGATAAAAGTATCAATCGTGACTTCACCGGTTGTTTCGGCCAGCAAATATTGCCGCAGCAATAATTCCATCGCATCCGTGCCGATGGAATGTTCCAGCAGTTGCAGAGCATGACTGCCGACAATATATTGCGAATATTCATGAGCGCGTGATTCCCAGGTTGTCGTTTTCCCCGGATTATACTTTGGATAATGAATACGGTTACCCAGAATTTCAGTCATCAGGCGCATCCATTCTTCCGGTGACATGGTACGATAATTCCACCACAGGGATTTCCAGTATGATTCCTGCTTCAGAATACTGCCCCCGGGGTTATTTCTGGTGGCATCATATTTCCAGGCCAGATAATCCGCCAGGGAGCGACGCAGCCACCCGTCCTTCACCGATTGAAAACCAAACCATTGCCGGGCAATCTCATGACTCATGGCATGATTATCCATCAAATCAGGACGGTATATTATAAGACCGGGATATGACATGGCGCGGGCCGGAAGTTCGGGATGGGAAATAAGCAATATTTCTGATCGCGGAGGCGGGCCCAATACATTGCCATAATATACGATGGTCTGTTTTATATCTTTTACCAGAGAAGTCTTTTCATTTTCATGATCCCGAAATCGAATATGCTTTATGGAGCAATCTGCTTCTGCCAGTGTCTCTTCGTCCATTTTTCCGGCGGCAATGAAGGCCATATCGGCAGCATCCTGTCCGCTGATTCGATACTCATCCCGATCAAGCGATTTCTTACTTCTGGCCTGTCCTGAACCGCCGGCCACGATGGTGAGGGAGTCCGGAACCAAAATGGACAGGGATTGGGTTACTGCAGAAATAGGTTCACCCGAACCGTCGGAAAATTTTATCTGAGGGTAATAATGTCGGGCTAGAATAACGACATGTCCGTCAATCCGACTGATAAACGAACCCCAGGGCCTAGGTGTCGATGTAATCATAGCCTCAAACGGAATGGTTACTATTATACTTTCTCCCGGTTTCAATGCCGGGAAAAGTCCAATACGCATTTCGGCGGGGTCGGTGGCCAGAATTCGAAAGTGTCGGGTGGCCTCCAATGCTCCGATCCGTAACGGAAGTGAAGATGGTTCATTTGCTTCCGGTTGCAAGAGGAGTCGGAATGTGCCGATTTCAGCGGCACTGCGATTCACAATCTGGATTGTATTTTTCCCCTCAATTTTCCATTGTCCTCCATTCTCTGTCAAGGTAATAACAATTTTGTTGGACAGAGTACTTTGGCCGACGGCCGTGGAGCAGAGAACGGAAACCAGGAATAAAGACAGGTAAAGGGACGGTAGTTTTATCATGGATCAAAAGTCAATATCACAACCCAGTCCGTGAATCCAGCCTCCGGTACCATAGAAATACGACCCGACACTGAAACGGAAAGCATCATAATGAATGGCCAGACCCAGGCTGGAACTTCCTAGAAAATCCCGCTGAACGCTCATATTGGTAACCTGGTCCAACTTGTCGGTGGATGTCCCCCAGCGTAAATCTATCGCCGGTGAAAGTGTAATAATTCCTCCCAGCCGAAGTTGACCTTCGGTTTCGTCATAATGACTATAATCCATACAAATGGTCATGGGTAGGTGGGCCAGTTTTTTGGCAAAACCGAGCACCAGTCGTCGGGGCAAAGGTGCCCGGTATGATGTATAATTCTTCACAACCGTCCCGGAGTTTTGCAGGCTGAGCCCCAGTGTAATATTCAAAGGGGTATAGACATAGGCTAGGCCCGGTGTCAATGTAAGAGCCGTAGCGGCAAACGATTCCAGCGAACTGAAAAATCCTCCCACCGTCAATCCGACTCGCAGTGGTGTTTCCCGGAAGTCCCGGGCATAAGCCAGTGAAAGCCATGTGTCTCCCGACGTATAGGTGGTCGTTGATCCTCCCTGATTATCGTAGCCTTCGAATATACCATAATTCAGGTGGCGGACCGTTACTGCTATGGTCGAACGAACCCGGGGAAAAACAAACCCCAGCTGGGTGGCCCGGATGTCGGCCGGATAAAGGATGGCTCCGATGGAGAATGACCGGCGTTCGGGAAGCATTGCCGCCGGATTAAGTTGGTCGGAAGACGGTCCAGAAATAACCGAACCCGAACCGGCCAGGGCCACGGTATTGGCGTGATACCAGGCATTCAGTCCCGTATAGCCCGACTGGCCCTGATTTAGGACCGGAAGCATAAGCAAAAGAATAAAGATTCTGGTCATAACATTGAGACAGGATCTATATCCAGATGGCCAGCCAGACTGCGGAAGGATGTTTCATTCAGGCGAGGCAGAACATTCTGTTCCACATAGTTGTGTAGCCGTGTTCCGCTCGGATCCTGTATTTTCGCTGATTTAAAAATAATCTGCATTCGATACTTTTTATGTAAGCGATCCCGATAGCAATAGGCCGGTCCCAGGATTTCCAGTCCTTTGTAGGGCTGCGGGAATAATTGCCGCAATGATTGAATTTGCTTTTCCAGTTGCTGTTTCTTTTCACTTATGGCTTCTAATTTTATTATCCAACTAAAGGGCGGATAATTTAGTTCCTGCCGTTCACTGAGGGCGAGGTTATAATATCCCTTCAGGTTCAGCCGGACCGCGTACTTGATCACGGGATTATCAGCATTGTAGGATTGAATAATCACCTCTCCCTGAACCTGCCGGCGTCCGGTTCGTCCGGCCGTCTGGTAAATCAGCTGGAAAATGCGTTCACCGGAACGAAAATCCGGCAATAGCAGCCCCGTGTCAGCGTTAATGATTCCTGCCAACGTCACGCGTCCGAAATCCAATCCCTTGGCAATCATCTGGGTTCCCACCAGAATATCACCCTCTCCCCGGGCAAAGGATTCCAGGGTCTTTGTCAACTTGGTGGCGGTGGATGTCGTGTCGCGGTCCAAGCGGAGAACACGAGCCGCCGGAAAGGTGAGACGTAGTAGTTCTTCCACCCGCTGGACACCGGTACCGGTGAGACGCAGCTCAGGATTTGCGCAGGATGGACAGCTATCGGGGATTTGATGACTGGTGTACCCGCAAAAATGACAGTGCAAACCATGATGGATTTTGTGATAGGTAAGAGTAATGTTACAATTTGGGCACATAATGGATTCGCCACAGGCGTAACAATGGACAACCGGAGCATATCCGCGGCGATTTTGCAGAATCAGGACTTGCTCCCCCTTGCGTAGACGGTCCTCAATTTTGTCCAGCAGGATTCCGCTTAACACTTGTCCCGTTTTACCGCTTTCTTCATTTTCCTGCAACATATTGACAACGTGAACCGTCGGATACAACGACCCGCCGAAACGTTCCGGTAGATGGAGATAGGTGAATTTCCCCTGGACCTGATTATAATAACTTTCCAGGCTGGGAGTGGCACTGGATAGGATGACGGTGGCACGATGCAGTTTACAGCGCATTACGGCAACATCCCGGGCATGATAGCGAGGTGGTGGCGATTCCTGTTTATAAGAAGACTCCTGTTCTTCGTCCACCACTATTAAGCCCAATTTTTTTAATGGGGCGAAAACAGCGCTGCGGGCGCCCACTATGACACGGTAATCACCGGCACACATGCGTTTCCAGGTCCAGGCCCGCAGTGCAGGGCTCATACGAGAGTGCCAGAGTCCTACCTGTTCCCCGAATTCAGCCCGAAATCGCCCCCCAATCTGAGGGGTCAAGGATATTTCCGGCAACAGGACAATGACGGAGTAATCCAGGTCCAAAGCCTTACGGGCCGCGGCAATGTACAATTCCGTCTTGCCTGATCCGGTTACTCCGTGTAGTAAAAACCGGCTGAACTTCTTTTTCTCTAGGGATTGGTAGACCGGGTTCAGGATATCCTGTTGAGCAGAGGAAAAGGTTATTGATTTATGTACGGGTTGGAAGGTAAAACCGGTGGCATCCGGTTTCCGAATTTCTTCCTTCATTTCAACCAATCCCTTTTCAGCCAGACGGCGGCAGACCGTCAGGGGACTGCTGGCCAGTGTTCCCAGTGATCGGACCGACAGCCAGCCATCGTGCTCGGCAATGACTTTCAGGAGTGTCTGCTGAACCGGCGCGGCAGCCACCAGAGTCCAGTCAATGGCATCTCTCCGGGTTGAAACCAGAAATTCGGTGGGAGGAGAATATTTTGTGGACAATTTCCCCGGAAGGACGGCCCGCGCCACTTGTCCCAACGGGGTAAAATAGTACCGGCTCAACCATTGGATTAACTCCCAGAGATGTTGATCCAGAACCGGTTGATCATCCACCTGTTCTTGTATTTCTCTGATCTTTCCATGAAAGTCGGTGGTGGAGGATGTTGCAACAACGATACCTTGAACCATCCTTGTTCCGAGCGGCGCCCGAACCCGTACACCCACCGCAATATGGGCCTTCAGGGATGCCGGAACAGCGTAGGTAAAGGTCTGATAACGGGAGATTGGAAAGGCGATTGTTGCATACATATCCAGTAAAGTTATCCCAACAGGACCATGAATCGGAACGGGTATTTCCCGGATATTTCAGCCAGTGGTGCAATAAAGAAAAACCCCCGTTAGCCAGGCCAACGGGGGTTGAGAGGAGGAGGATTATGCGATCAGGATTTGATCACATAAACTTTTATTTCCGGCAGTAAATCTACTGATATTTTAACAGGAATATGATAAATCCCCAATGATTTAATTGGTTCTTCCAACAAAATATCGTGTCGGTCAACCGTAATTCCTTTTTCTTCCAGTGCTTTCTGAACATCAGCGGCGGATACTGATCCGAAGAGACGTTCTTCCTCACCTACCTGGACTTCAATGGTCAGTTCGATTTTCGCCAGTTTATCGGCCAGCGCTTGGTTGGCTTTATTCAACCGTTCGGCTCGTGCTTTTGCAACCCGCTTTTTCTCCTCCGCCACCGCCATATTCTGCTTGGAGGCTCGGAGTCCCAATCCACGGGGAATTAAGAAATTTCTGGCAAAACCGGGTTTCACTTTGACAATATCGCCGGCTGTACCAAGACTTTCAACATCCTTGAGCAAGATGACATCCATATTATAATCCTTCCTCAGTTATCCTGGCTGCTATTGGTGTAGGGAATCAGCGCAATGTTACGGGCCCGTTTAATGGCGCGAACCAGTTTCCGGTGCATTTTGGCACTGGTACCCGTTACGCGACGGGGCATGATTTTCCCCTGCTCCGTAATAAACCGCCGCAATAATTTTACATCTTTATAATCCACATCCGTGATTCCGTTTTCTTTGAAATAACAGAATTTCTTTTTACTCACAAATGACATAGTAACCTCTTATTCCTTTGTCTCTTCGCCGGCAGCCGTCACGGTTTCTTCCGTGTCTGCCGCGCTGGTTTCAACAACATCTCCCGAATCCTGATCCGCTTCCGCTTCCGTTTCCTCGCCATCGCTTTCCGGTGCAGTCGTTTCTTCCACCGGAGCTGCCTCAGCAGTTTCTTTCGTCGTTCCGGTTTTCGTTGTGGCCAGTTCTTCCTCTTCCACAACCTCTGGGCGTTCATCCAATCGGATGGTCTGGTGACGCAGGATAGATCGGTTTAATTTCATATACGTATCAAATTCCCGCAGACCGCTGAGCTCCTCCGCCTCAAATTGAAGCAGGATATACGTACCATATTTATGTTTCTGGATCGGATACGCCAAGCGCTTTTTGCCCCAGAAACGGTGGTTAATGATTGTTGCCTTCCCTTTGCTTACCTCGGCGGACACTTCTTCCTTGATTTTTCCAAGGCGGTCTTGTTCGAAGTTCGGGTTTACAATATACAATGTTTCGTAGTACCTCATTCTTTCTCCTTCGCGTTAGGCAATCAAAGGTGCAATCACCAATGAAACCACAGACATAAGTTTTATCAAAATATTCAGGGATGGTCCGGACGTATCCTTGAAAGGATCGCCAACCGTATCACCGACAACGGCGGCTTTGTGTGCTTCGGAACCCTTTCCGTACATTTCGCCGTTAATTTCCATTCCTTCTTCAATCATTTTTTTGGCATTGTCCCAGGCGCCGCCGGCATTCGACTGGAAAATAGCCATGAGCACACCGGTAACCGTGACACCGGCCAGCAATCCACCCAGGGTTTCCGGGCCGAATACAAAGCCTACCACCACCGGTGATAGGATGGCCAGTAAGCCAGGAATAACCATTTCCTTAATGGCTGATGCAGTGGAAATTTCGACACATTTCCCATATTCCGCTTTTCCGTCGGCAGCATCAAAAATTTTCTGATCTTCATCCGACCATGTTTCGTTATCTTTATACTTGTTCATGACCTTCAACGCAGCCGTAAGCTCGGGAATGGTCTTAAACTGACGCCGTACTTCCTCGATCATACTCATGGCTGCCCGACCCACAGCATTCATGGCCAGCGAAGAAAACAGGAAGGGTAACATACCCCCCACGAATAATCCCGCCATGACCATAGGATTGGCAATGTCGATGGTTTTAATCCCGGTCTGCACCATAAAGGCTGCAAACAGGGCCAGGGCCGTCAAGGCAGCGGATCCAATGGCAAAACCTTTTCCGATGGCTGCTGTGGTATTCCCCACCGCATCCAGCTTATCGGTGCGTCCCCGTACTTCCTTGGGCAGGTCAGCCATTTCAGCAATACCGCCGGCATTATCCGAAATGGGACCGTAGGCGTCCACCGCTAACTGTATGCCCGTGTTGGCCAACATTCCCAGCGCTGCCATGGCAATACCGTAAAGTCCGGCAAAATAATAGGCTCCCATGATACCGGTAGCAATAATGAGAATGGGAATCGCCGTGGATTGCATTCCCACGCCCAGGCCGGCAATAATATTCGTAGCCGGACCGGTGAGCGACTGTCGCATTATGGCCGTTGTCGGACTCGTGTGCGTTCCCGTATAATGTTCCGTGATCAGTCCGATGCCCAGACCGGCCAATAAGCCGATGACCGTGGCCCAGAAGACACCCATGTTGGTGTAAGTATTACCATTCAGGGTGTAGCTTTCCGGAAGCAAGTTGGTTATCAGGACGAAAATGATAAGAATCATAATGAATGACGATCCGAATTCACCCCTGTTCAGGGCCTTCTGGGGATTTCCACCTTCTTTCACGGAGACCATGAACGTTCCCAGGATGGAAATAATGATGCCCGAAGCGGCAATAATCAGGGGAAGGATGACAAAATTGAAATCAAACTGGCCCATGACAAGAATGCTGGCTCCCAGAACCATGGAACCGACAATGGAACCGACATAGGATTCAAATAAATCGGCGCCCATTCCGGCTACGTCGCCAACGTTATCCCCAACATTATCGGCAATGGTGGCGGGGTTCAGGGGATGGTCTTCCGGGATTCCGGCTTCGACTTTCCCCACCAGGTCCGCACCCACATCGGCGGCTTTTGTATATATGCCACCCCCCACTCGGGCAAAAAGGGCGATGGAGGATGCTCCCAGAGAAAACCCGGAAATAACAGTCAGGATTCTGGGATAATCACCATCAAACAGAGATTGATACAATAGCATTAATGATCCCAGACCCAGAACGCCGAGACCCACAACGGACAGGCCCATCACCGAACCACCGGTGAAGGCTACCTTCAGGGCCGGCGCCAATCCGGTCCGGGCCGCGTGGGTGGTACGATTATTAGCTTTGGTGGCCACCCGCATACCCAGGAATCCTGCCAGTCCCGACGCCAGAGCTCCGATGGTAAAGGACAGTGCGATCAGAGGACTGGAATCGGCCTTTCCGACATTGGAAAAGCCCAGTAAGGCGGCAATAACAATGACAAAAACAATTAAAACACGGTATTCCGCCCGTAAAAAAGCCATGGCACCATCGGCAATATTTTTCCCGATGGTTTCCATCCGGGTCGTGCCTTGGTCCTGTTTTGTTATCCAGCTCGTTTTCCAGAAAGCAAACAGCAGGGCAATCAGGCCAGCCCCAATTATAAGGTATTCATTTTGTATCATCGTCGAATTAACTCCCCATTAATCTCGTTTATTGTATTCATTCATCGTCTTGGTCAATCCATTTTGTAAAATGGATTCGACGGCTTCCGTCGCCGTCATCACCATTTCCCGTGCCAGCGAGACATCCTTTTTCCGAAACGGTTTCAGCACAAAAGCTTCCGCCGGACGAGTGTTTTCATCAGTGGCAATGCCAAAACGTAACCGTGGAAAATTGGTCGTTCCCAGATGGTAAACGACCGATTCCAGACCCTTGTGACAACCGTCGCCACCCTTAGGGCGTAAGCGCAGGACACCAAGGGGTAAATCCACATCGTCCACCATAACCATAATATCCTCGGAACTGATCCGCCATTGGGCTGCAACCTGCTTTACAGCCACCCCACTCATATTCATACCGGTTGTCGGCTTCACGATCAGAATGTCCTTATCCTCCGAACGGGCGAAAACGTAGTCGCCCCGGCCGGAGACCAACGGCAGGTTCCAGCGTTGGGAAAGAGCATCAACAATCCAGAAACCAGCATTATGCTTTGTTTCCGCATAATGCGATCCTGGATTTCCCAGACCTACAAATACCTGCATGAAGAATCAGTCTTCTTCCTCTTCCTCTTCAGTGGCCGGTGGTTCGACACCTTCTTCTTCGGCAAACTCATCTTCTTCCTCAACCGTTTCCTCTTCCATCTTTGGTGGCTGCACGGACAGAAGCATCGCTTCGGGATCCGTTAGAATTTCAACATCTCCATCCAGAATCAGGTCGGAAACATGCAGGGTGTCATTAATATCCACATCTTCTACGTTTACCTTAATACTGTCCGGCACATCGGTGGGGAAGCAGCTGACATCCACTGCGGTCAGAGATTGCATCAAAACTCCACCCTGCTTGACGCCGATGGATTCACCCACCAGCTCAACAGTAACGGTAAAGGTGGCTTTTTCCTTCCGGCGCACACGCATGAAATCAACATGAATGATTTCATCGGTTACCGGATGATATTGCACTTCCTTCACCATTACGAATTGCCGGGCATCTTTCAGGTGCACTTCAAAAATCCTGTTTCCGGAATGCAGAGCCCGCCATAATTGTTTTTCATCAATCGCCAGGTTGACATTCTTTTCCCCGTGAAAATAGTAATTGGCGGGAATCATCCCGGCTTTCCGAACAGCTTTGGCGCCACGGGATCCCAGTTCTTCCCGATCAGAAAATTCCAATTTATAAAATTCAGCCATGCTTAGGTCTCCTTACTCTTAAAAATCGAACAGGGCGCTCACCGATTCGCCGTGATGAATCCGGCGTATCGCTTCACCAAAGACTTGCGCTACTGATACGATTTGCATATTAGGCAATAATTTTTCTTCCGGAATTGCAATTGTGTCCGTCACAATCAAACGATCGATGGGGGCCGTCTTTATCCGGTCAATCGCCGGGCCGGAGAGCAACGCATGGGTTGCCACGGCCGTTATGGACTTAGCACCATGTTTTCGGGCCTTATCCGCGGCATTGATCGTCGTTCCCGCCGTATCAATCATATCATCGATGATCAGGACATTCCGGTCTTTCAAACTTCCAATTAAATGAACAACTTCCGCCTCGTTCGGGGCATATCTCCGTTTATCGATCAATGCGAAGTGCATCCCCAGATGTTTGGCATACGACTGGCTCATTTTCGCTGATCCCATATCCGGTGAAAGCACAACGGAGTTTCCGGGATCCAGACCGAGATTCTTAATTTCATCCAGTAGGACCATCCGGCTGTACAGGTGGTCGAACGGTATGGCGGCAAAACCCTGAATCTGAGTCGAATGCAGATCCATGCATATAATCCGGTTGGCGCCGGTCGCCGTCAGCATATCCACCATGACCCGTGATGAAATGGGTACCCGTGGCTTGTCTTTCCGATCCTGGCGGGCGTAACCGAAATAAGGAACAACCACCGTCACCCTGTCCGCCGAGGCCCGCACGGCCGCATCCACCAGCAGGATCAGTTCCAGAATATTTTCCGCTGGACTGTTGGTGGGTTGGACAATAAAAACGTCGGACCCGCGAATATTTTCCTCATACTTGATATAGAGTTCACCATCGGCGAAATTGCGAATACTCAATTGGCCCAAGGGCAAATTAAGATAATCGGATATCCGCTGTGCCAGGACCGGATTACTCCGGCCGGTAAACAATTTTAATCGTGTTTCGATCAAGGTTTTCTCGGTGCAATTATTGCTGGGGAGTAGGGATTCGAACCCCAACTGACGGGACCAAAACCCGCTGTCCTACCCTTAGACGACTCCCCAAAAGGCGATCGTGGCGGTTATGTGCGGACGGGAACGGTGAGGACGGTGTTATAATGCAGGAATAATGACTCTGCGGTCCGGGCGACCGCTTCTTCGTCAAAAATCCCAAACACAGTCGAGCCGCTACCCGACAAACTGGCATAACGCGCCCCTGCCTTCAGCAGGGACTCTTTCACACGGCCAATTTCTGGATGCGATGGAATTACGATCCGTTCAAAATCATTCTCAAAAATCGCAAAAGGAATCTCTTCCTTTTGTAAATAGCCGGCAAAATTACGCGGTTGCTTCGGGCTATCCAAATGGATTTTCAAGGCGTTATAGGCCCATGCCGTGGCAATATGTATTTCGGGAATGATCAGGAGATAAAATCCGTTCATGGTGTGAGCCAGGGGCGTGAGAATTTCTCCCGTTCCTTCGCCTAACTGGGTGCCGCCCCGAATAAAAAAGGGAACATCGGCACCGACGTCATGACCAAGTTGCTCCATGTCGTCGGACGATAAACCCAGGTCATAGAGTTGATTCAAGGCCTTGATCGTCGTGGCGGCGTTGCTGGAACCGCCCCCCAGACCGCCTCCGGTCGGGATGCGTTTCTCTATATGTAGGCGTATCCCGCCCAGATCGGGAAACTCCCGGTTTAACCGGCGATATGCTTTTACACAGGTATTGCTTTCATTCACTGGACACCAATCAACAGATGCCGTAAGTGTCACGTCGCCCGGTGTAGTATAAAAATGAAGCGTGTCGCCGAAGTCCAGGGCCTGAAATACGGTATGTAAATTATGATAACCGTCCGGCCGTTTTTCCAGAACTTGTAAACCAAGGTTGACTTTGGCCGGAGAAGAGAGCGTCAGATCCGGTTTCATCGGGTCAATGTTGCCACGGCCTGCGCGGCCCAGCCCCGCCCTTCTCCGATCACACCCAAATGGTCCGTCGTGGTGGCCTTGATGGAGAGTTGGGATTCTTCAATTTGAAGGGTATAGGATAGCTGATATTTCATCTGGGAAATGTATGGTGTCAGGCGGGGAGACTGTAGAATAACTACGGCATCAATATAGGATACCTCCCAGCCGTCCTGACGAACGCGGGTTATGGCATGTTCCAGAAAATGCAGACTGGACATTCCTTTCCACTGGTCATCATCGCTGGGGAAATAATGTCCGATATCGCCACATCCGGCGGCTCCTAACAGGGCATCCACAATGGCATGGGACAGGGCATCACCGTCCGAATGTCCCACCGATCCCCGATCAAAGGGAATCGTAACGCCGCCGATCACTAGATCGTGTCCTTCCGCCAATTGATGCATATCGATTCCCAATCCGGCTCGAATGTCATTCATTGTTCTGTCCTTCCTGGTAAGCGGTGAGTGCCAGGGCCAGTTCCCAATCCTCTGCCGTAGTGATTTTCATGTTTCGGCTGGAACCTTCAACCACAACTACAGAATATCCCAGGGATTCCACCAGGACAGCTTCGTCGGTCCCAAGGCGATTTTCGTGTTCAGCCCGGCTCAGGGCTTCTGTCAGTACGCTTCGTTGAAAACATTGTGGTGTCTGTGCTTGCCAGATTTTCCCGCGGTCTATTGTTTTTTTGATGCGGCCGGCGTCATTCACCTGTTTAAGGGTATCCCGGGCCGGTGTCGCCAGAATGGCAGCCGGAACTTCAGCACAACGCTTCAGGCAACGTACAATATCAGCCTGAGTTACGAAGGGGCGGGCGGCATCGTGGATACAGATGACATCGCAGTCGGGCGAGAGTTGGGCCAATCCGTTGGCCACCGAATCCTGCCGTCGCGCTCCACCGGCGGTTACACTGACTCCGGCCCTCGTGGTCCAGGAACGAATCTCACGCCGGGTTTGTGCCTCATCCGCGGCGGGAACAACTACGACAATTTCACGGACAGCCGGCACGGATAAAAAGGTTCGCAGGGAATAATATAGGAGCGGGCAATGGCCCAGAGGTTTGAATTGTTTTTTTTCACCGAATCGTGAACCACTGCCGGCGGCCGGAATAATCACTCCTGCAGACCCTGACATTTACGGCAACCTCACGATCGGGACCTAACGGATGAACATGGCGTCACCATAGCTTAAAAAGCGATAGTTGTGTTTTTTCGCCATGCGATACGATTTCATGATCAGGCCCTTATCGGCAAAAGCCGAGACCATCATCACTAACGTGCTCTTGGGTTGGTGGAAGTTGGTAATCATGCCATCCACCATTTTAAACTCATACGGTGGGTAGATGAATTTATCGGTCCAGCCCCGCTTGGCCGTCATCTGAAATCCGCTGACCACCACGGTTTCCAGGGCCCGGACGGTGGACGTCCCTACGGCATAGATTTTCCGGTGCCGCTTTTTGGCATTATTGATTGCCACAGCTGTTTTGAGTGATACTTCAAAATATTCCGAATCCATCTGGTGCCGGTTCAAGTCCTCAACCTGAACGGGCCGGAAGGTACCCAGTCCGATATGGAGGGTAATAAATTCCACTTTCACACCCCGCGATCGGATTTCCGTCAACAATTCATCGGTAAAATGCAAGCCGGCGGTTGGTGCCGCTACAGCACCCCGCTTTTTGGCAAACACGGTTTGGTACCGTTCCTTATCGGCGGTGTCCGGTTCCCGGTCAATATAAGGCGGCAGGGGAGAAATGCCGATTTGGTCGATCATCTGATAGATGTCGGTTCCATCATAATCGAATCGCACAACCCGGCCACCGGAAATGGTATTGTCTATAACATCGCAATAGACATTTTCAGCCAACATTAGCTTATTGCCAACCCGCACTTTTCGGGCTGGCCGAACCAGAACTTCCCATAGGTCGTTTTCCAGTTCCCGCAATAAAAACACTTCCACACGCGCATCCGAGCGATCTTTGGTTGCGTAGAGGCGGGCCGGAAACACTTTGGTATTGTTCAGAATAAGTAAATCGCCCTTGTGTAAATAATCTGCCAGCTCATAAAAAGCCCGGTGTTCTACGGTACGGTCGTTTCGATTAACCACCATCAGTTTGGAATGATCCCGTTCGCCGATGGGATGTTGCGCAATATATTTCTTGGGTAGTGGGTAGTCGAAATCCGTCAGTTTGTACTTCGGCTTTTTATTGATCATAAAACAATCCCTGTTGTTTCGACGTGGGCGTCAGACCCAATAATGAATAGGCACTTTCCTGGGCAATTCTGCCTCGGGGCGTCCGTTGCAACAGCCCTTCTTTAATTAAATACGGCTCATAGACATCCTCGATTGTAATTGGGTCTTCCCCCACAGCCACTGCCAGGGAATTGACGCCGACCGGGCCACCCTGGAATTTTTCAATCAGGGTTGAGAGAATTTTGCGATCCATATCATCCAATCCCCTGTCATCGATGCCCAGGGTAGTGAGAGACGCCTTGGCCACTTCCAGGGTAATTTCACCGTTGGACTTTACTTGGGCATAGTCCCGGGTACGACGGAGGATACGATTGGCGATCCGCGGGGTGCCGCGTGACCGGCGGGCCAGTTCCATTGCACCCTCGTCACATATTTCCACTTTCAGGATTTCAGCCGAGCGGTGTATGATATGGAATAAATCTTCGGCAGAATAATAATCCACTCGCAGTACGACCCCAAAACGGTCCCGCAGAGGGGAGGTGAGATTGCCCAGACGGGTTGTGGCGCCGATCAGGGTGAATGGTTCGACATTCAACTGAACACTGCGGGCACTGGGTCCCTTGTCAATCATAATGTCAATGGTAAAATCTTCCATGGCGGAATAGAGATATTCTTCGACGACGCTGTTTAGACGATGAATTTCATCGATGAAGAACACATCCCGTTGCTGCAAATTTGTCAGCATCCCGGCCAAGTCGCCGGCACGTTCCAGCACTGGTCCGGAGGAAGGTTTAATATTGGATCCCAATTCCCGGGAAACGATATTGGCTAGAGTTGTTTTTCCCAGTCCCGGCGGTCCGAACAGTAGAACGTGATCCAGGGCATCGTCCCGTTTATTGGATGCTTCGATATAGAGTTTCAGGCTGTCAACCAATTCCCGTTGACCAATAAAATCATCAAAATGGGACGGGCGCAACGATTTTTCAGCGAATAGATCGTCTTCAAAGGGGCTGGGATCGGTGATGTGAATATCGGTCATTCGTTACCAAAAATCAGAGACAATTTTCGAGTGGTAAAGATACAATCGCGATGAAAGCGATTCCAAGAATCGTTGACGAGAGATGCGGCGGAATTGTCGTCGAAAAAGAAAGGCCGGAAACACCGCTTCCGGCCCGGGTTCATCGTTACAGGGGAAGGGAGTCCTTGATGCGTTGCAGGCGTCCCGGACGATCGTTGGCAAATTTTTCAATCGCCTCCAATTGCCAACGCGCCGAAAGATGAGCCTCATCGATTACCTGGTCCAGGGTCCCGCCGGAGCGCCAGCGGTCATCCCAGTCCGCTGCCACCGAATATTCTTTCACGATGGGATGCCGGGCCCAATGCCCCATAAGCTGAAAGGCCGAATTGGTAATAATCATGGTATCCAGCCATTCATTTTCCGATACAATGGACTGCCGGTAAGATTCCGGTTGTCGCTGAAAAAGGCCCCAGGACAGAGCGGCGACGATTTTTACGTTGGGTCCCTTTTCTTGTAATTGGGGCAACAGTGTGATGAGTTCGTCAATTACCTTGGTGCCGCGGACAAAAACAACGCCGTCCCGCGGTCGGTCAGGGTCATAATTTTTAATCAGGTAAGCCCCTTTAGCTGCCGACAGATAGGAATCCATCCCCAGTGCTTCCCGATCCGGAATTTCCACCGCCGGACGGGTAAGATGAAGTGCAATAATAGGAACGTCCAGCGACAGGGCTGCACCCAGCATCACCGGGACTTCATTATATTCATAGGGATGAAGATTTAAAATCTGTCCTTCCGGAAACAGCTGTGTTACACCAGGGGAAAATATCCCGAAGTGTGTCCGACTGTCTTCGGCGGTTTCGGGACCGCTGTGTCCGGCCACCCAGATGGTTTTTCCCAGTTTAAACTGAGAATCCTGAGTCACCTGGCTGAAAAGACGAAACGCACCGTATTTCAAATAGGAAAATGAACCGTAGGTACTGCAGGCCGTGAGAAAACCGTTGAAGGCCTGGTAGGCATCCTCATTGAAGTTCACGGATGAAATACCCACATTGATGGCAGCGTTGGCAAATTCGGTAATGCCCTGAGGTAACAGTGGACCGGAAGGATTGGATTCGCGGTGATACATTCCCATATCCTCTCTGCCGTCCCATCCCTTGGCAAAGCCGACAATATTCGTTGATCCGGCCAGGTCAGCCGAACTCACGATAAACAGGGGCCGACCATATTTTTCACGTGTGTAGGTATTGATCCAGGATCCGAAATTACCGAACCCGGCTCGGTTGGGGACTTTTTCGCCGGGCTTCTTATACAATTCCACGGGATAATTTTCATAATCCGTCAAGACGGAATCATTGAGCGGATTTTCTGTAAAGGTATCGGTTCCGGGTAATGTTTCAGGTACACCATCACCCAGTTCCAGCAAGCGGTCGGCTACATAATCCAGCAGTCCCGGCTCACGGTCATAAAGGGTGAATACGGCCTGGAGGACATCAGCCATCTGGGCCCGGTTCTCTTCGTAGGAAACATCGCCGCCGGCGCCAAAATGCGGCAATTCAATATTGTATTTTTCGACAAAATCCTGTTTGGTATGCCAGAATTCTTCCGAATTACGTTTATGCGGGGCACCGTGACTGGCGGCATCATATTTATAGTAACCGCGTCCCTTGCGCATTTTCATCCACAACAACTTGGGCTGGTGAGGATCGGGATCGGCCAATAGTTCGGCATAGGCCGTCATGATTGCTTCCCAGTTCTCCCCATCTTCCGTTCCTGTGACTTTCCAGCCATAGGGCTCGAACCAGTCTCTGGGTGTTCCCGCCACAATATCGCTGAATTTCCGGGCATCGATTCCATAATCATTCCAATCCAGCAGGGTAATGAAATTCCCCAGCCCCAGACCGTAGGCCGAATTTTTCGCCTCATGAACCACGCCGGGGGTAAGGCCGCCTTCTCCTTCATAGGCAAAAACTTTCACATCATCGAATCCGGCATATTTCAATGCAAAGGCTTGTCCCGCCGCAATGGGAAACCCATGCCCGCTGGGGCCGGTGTTGGCCTTGAAAAACAGTGTTTTCCCTTCCATTTCTGCGTGTCCCGGCAAGCCCTTGCGCTGACGCAGCGTAAGCAGATCTTCCCATACTAGAGTATAATCCGGTCCTTTGGGATTTAAATATTTTTCGTCGCCGGTGACCTGATATTTCCGGCGCAGTGCTTCATTGAAAACAGCCAGGGCGGCATAGACCAGGGGATTGGTATGGCCGGCGCTTAGAACGAAACGATCGCCGAACCGTTTGCCGGGGTTTCGTATATCCCAGCGCATGGTGCCGGATAACAGCGTGGCTATCAGCCCGTGAACTTTAGAGCGCGATCCGCCGGGATGACCGCTTTGGCTGAGATTCAGCATAATGTCGATGCATTGATCCATCAAATCCTTCAGCATTTCCCAGTAGGGAAATTCCTGGCGCAATTCAGAGAGGGGTTTCATATGACGTCCTTATCCTCGACTGGCCGGAAGCAGGAATGCCTGAGGCTTCTCCCGTTCCAGACCAATTTCCGTTGTTCTGTAAACAAATGTGATAAATACTTCAGCTTCCAAGGTGGTATTCAGCCGCTATTAACCAGGTGAAATTTCTTACAATTTTCCGGCGTGGGGCAATGCCCATCTTTGCCCTTTCAGCGGGAACAATGATTGCCCGTTAAAGCGCCTCTTTCAGGAACTGCCCGGTGTAGGAAGCCGGAATGGTAACCAAGTCTTCCGGTTGTCCGGCATAAATAATTTCTCCACCCTCATCGCCGCCTTCCGGACCCAGGTCAATGATCCAGTCCGCTGTTTTGATTACATCCAGGTTGTGTTCAATGACGATAACGGTGTTTCCCCGGTCCACCAGGCGCTGAAGCACATCCAGCAACATGCGAACATCTTCAAAATGTAAACCCGTGGTGGGTTCATCCAGGATATACAGGGTGCGGTCGTTGGAAACCCGGGACAGTTCGCTGGATAGTTTGACACGTTGGGCTTCGCCGCCGGAAAGGGTCGTGGCTTGCTGCCCCAGACGGATATATCCCAACCCCACTTCCTTCAGAGTGGTAAGTTTCTTCCGAATGGAGGGAATGTTCTGGAAAAACGTCAACGCCTCCTCCACGGACATGGCCAGGACATCGGCAATGGATTTGTCCTTGTAGGTCACTTCCAGGGTTTCCCGGTTGTACCGGCTGCCCTTGCACACTTCGCAAGTCACATAAACGTCGGGGAGAAAATTCATTTCAATTTTAATGATTCCATCCCCCTGACAGGATTCACAGCGGCCGCCCTTTACGTTGAAACTGAAACGACCCGGTTTGTACCCGCGCAATTTTGATTCCGGTAATTGACTGAAGAGATCGCGAATATGAGTGAATACGCCCGTATAGGTGGCGGGATTGGACCGGGGCGTCCGCCCGATGGGTTTCTGGTCAATGTCCACCACTTTATCTAGAAATTCCAGACCGCTGATACTTTCAAAGGGGAGAGGATATTTCCTGGCTCGGTGAAGTTCTTTGGCCAGAATGGGATAGAGTGTTTCATTCACCAATGAGCTTTTCCCGCTGCCGGATACACCGGTAATTACAATGAATTTTCCCAGCGGAAATGTGACCGTAATGGATTTCAGGTTGTTACCGCGGGCCCTGGTCAACACGATTTCTTTTCCGTTGCCACTGCGGCGCTGCCGGGGAACAGGAATTTTCCGTCGTCCGGTGAGGTAGAGAGCCGTGGTGGATTTATCACTTTCCACCAGCTCGGCGGGTGTTCCTGAAAACACAATTTCTCCTCCGTGTTCGCCGGCACCGGGACCCAGGTCAATGATATGGTCTGCCGCTTCCATGGTTTCCTGGTCATGTTCCACAACAAGAATCGAATTGCCGATATCGCGCAATCGCTTCAGGGTGCTCAGTAGGCGGGTATTGTCCCGGGGGTGCAATCCGATGGATGGTTCATCCAGAATGTACAATACACCCACCAGTTGCGACCCGATTTGTGTTGCCAGGCGGATCCGTTGCGCCTCACCGCCCGACAAGGTGGCGGCACTGCGATCCAGGGTCAGGTAGTCCAGGCCCACGTTAATGAGGAATCCCAGGCGCTCCTTGACCTCTTTCAATATTTGTTCCGATATGACCGTATCGGTTTTATTCAATTTCAATTTTTGCACGAATGTATAAATATCCTTCACCGCCAGGCGGGATAATTCACCCAGATGTTTATCACCGACCTGAACCGATCGCGATTCCTTGCGCAGTCGGGTCCCGTCACAATCCGGGCAGGGACGCATGCTCATATATTGTTCAATCCATTCCCGGATGCCGCTGGACTGGGTTTGTTTATAACGCCGCATCAAGTTGGGAATGGTGCCTTCCCAACCGCCGGTGTACGTCCCGGACCAACGTTCTGATGAATAGGACATCTGGAGGGACTCGTCGCCGGTTCCGAAGAGCAGGATTTCCCGGATTTGTGGATCCAACTTGTACCAGGGGGTCGTGAAATTGAAATTATAATGACTGGCCAGGGATTTTAAAATGCTGCCGTACCAGTTACCTCGCGGTTGTTCGCCCAGCGGAGCAATGGCGCCCTGAATCAGCGACCGGGTTTTATCTGGGACCACCAGTTCCGGATCGATTTCCATGTGAGACCCCAGGCCATCACACTTGGGACAGGCACCGTAGGGCGAATTGAAGGAAAACATACGGGGTGACATTTCTTCCAGTGATACTTCCGGGTGATCGGAACAGGCGAAATGTTCGCTGAAAAGCTGGTCGCCGCTGGACAGATCGTGAATGATAACGGTTCCCGAGCCGATTTTCAGTGCCAATTCCACCGATTCGGTGAGGCGTTCCCGCGTATCTTTTTCCAATACCAGCCGGTCAATGACCACTTCAATAGTGTGTTTCTGATTCTTGTTCAGTTTTATCGTATCATCTATGGCATAGACTTTATCGTCAATGCGGACTCGTAAAAACCCTTCCCGCTTGATTTCATCCAACACACCGCGATGTTCCCCCTTGCGTCCCCGGATAACGGGTGCCATAACGATCATTCGTGTCCCGCTTTTATAGTGTAGTACGGTGTCCACAATCTGTTGTACCGTCTGTCGTTCAATTGGCTTGCCGCATATCCAGCAATATGGTTTTCCAATATGGGCATACATGAGGCGTAAATAATCATGGATCTCCGTCACCGTACCCACCGTGGACCGGGGATTGCGGGCAGCGGCTTTTTGTTCGATGGAGATGGCTGGGGAAAGTCCTTCGATATAGTCCAGATCGGGCTTCTCCATGAGACCCAGGAATTGTCGGGCATAGGCCGAAAGGGATTCCACGTAACGGCGCTGTCCTTCGGCATAAATGGTATCAAAGGCCAGTGAGGATTTACCGGAACCGGATAACCCGGTAATGACCACCAGTTTATCCCGCGGTATATCCACATCAATATTTTTCAAATTATGTTGGCGGGCTCCGCGGATGATGATGGCAGTTGACGGTTTGGACATACAATGATTCCGAAATTTTTACGAACAAAAAATTTACCGCTTTTCCTCTGACAATCCTAAAACGATTTACCCTATAAACCAGAGTTGGATACCGTTTTCATACTTCCATTAGAAATCGTCCGTGAATAACTTTTGGCATGGGTTCACTAAAAAATCATCTATTAATCGCCATGCCTCATTTACAAGACCCGTATTTCGCCCAGTCCGTTGTATTTCTGGCCGAACATAAAGAAGACGGTGCCATGGGGTTGATTATAAACAAACCATTCAAAGAGCTGGAATTAAAACAGCTGTTCACCGATCTTTTCAATGATCAGGAAAATCTTCTGGAAATCGTGCCGGAAGTTTTCTTCGGCGGACCGGTCATGGTGGAACGGGGTATTCTGCTCCATAGCGGAAAATATACTACGGATGGAACTCTGACCGTGTCCGAAGACTTTGGCATTACCAGTCATAAGTCCATACTGGAGGATATTACCGGTGATTTGGGACCGGAGTACTATAAGCTGATGCTGGGACATGCCGGCTGGGGTCCGGGACAACTGGAAAAGGAAATTGAAAACGGGGACTGGCTGCTTCAGGAAGCTACGGCCCGATTGATTTTTCATACACCGGCCAGTGCAGTATGGAATAAGGCTTCCCAGGCCTTTGGGATTGACCTGTCTTCTCCGTCGGGCATCGGTGGCCGGGCCTGAAAAAGTACCACTTTTCAGAATAAATGTAGTTAAATTCTCCCCGCACGCGGAGTTGTCATGCGTAATACCCTGTTTTATCTGCTGCTAACTGCTTCCCTCCTCGGGCAGGGAGGGCTGGGGATTCCTGAACCGAATTCAGCCAATTTTGCCATCCTGAAGCTGGATTATCAAACCTACGACTTTGAGGGCGCTGCCTTTTTCACCTTGCCCCCCTGTCCGGCTTGCCCACGGGACAGCCTGCCATTGTCCGTTGCCAACCAGCCGGCCGTAGATTTCGGCTCCATTACCTTCATGTATTCGCCTACGACCGACACCCTGTTTCATGCCACCATTATCTGGATGGGTGAAGGTGCCATTTATCAGCCGGATTATTTTTTCCCGCCGGATTCCTTTGTTTATCTGGACAGCCTGTCCATCACAGCCGATTCCCTGTATGCCTTTCAGGCTTCTGAATGGGGAGTGGAATGGTACGCCCGGGCTGATTCCGCCTGGAATGCCGTACGGGATTTGAATCTAGATTTCATGGGGGAATTCGCCCAGCATGAATTTGAAGTCGGTCTCTACCTTTATCCCCCTACCGTCGGAGCCTTTGATCCCAATCCGGCCAAGTGGATTGTCATTGTCTACCAGGACCTTACTCGGGAAACCCAAAGCGACACCTTGTTTGCCCTGTCCTTTTTCCCGCTCCAGATCGGAAATCGATGGCAATATGCCGGTTATAGTTATCCGGCGGGACAACCGTCGTATTTTACTGGGTATGAATCCATAACGGTGGGTGAGCCCGTCGTCCTGGACAATGGCAAATCGTATTACTCCTTTTTCGGCTCGGATGATTTCTATCTGAGAATTGACACGACGGCTCTGGCTGTCATGCAATACAATATTTCTCCCGATGATGTCTGCACTGATTCCGAATTTGTATTCCTGGATCTGTCACAGATTATTGACAGCTCCCAGGCCTATTTTTGCAATAATGAATCTTATGCTGTTATTACCCAAACCGGTCTTGAAACGATGGATTTCATCCCCGGGAACAGGCCCACCATTACCTATGAATGGTGGCATGGAGTGGGATACAATTACACATTGACGGAAGGAATCGGCCTCCTGTCCTACGGCATGGAGGAAAACGGCAGCTGGCAGGGAACCTTGATAGCGGCCACGATTAACGGGGTTCAGTATGGTGAATTCGTTGCCACGGAACAGGCGACCGTGTTGCCAAAACAATATGTCCTCCATCCCAATTATCCGAATCCTTTCAATCCCGTCACGACCATTCGCTATGAATTACCGGAGCAGACGGCGGTGAAATTGGCAATCTATGATATTTTGGGACAGGAAGTGGCCGTCCTGGTCGATGAGCAACAAGCACCGGGAATCCGGGAAGTAAAATTCGATGCCCGTAACCTGGCAAGTGACATTTATTTCTATCGGTTGACGGCACCGACCTTTACGCAAACGCGGAAACTAGTGGTTTTGAAATGACCCCGTCGGTAAAAAATAGAAAAGAACAGGAAGGGGCGGTTCTCATGATATATCTGGTTTTCATCGCAATGATACATTTTTCTCAGGTCTATTCTCAGTCCGTTCCATTTGATACGCTGAGTGTTAATACAGCCACAATGCATATTAATCTGACAAGCATCGGAAAACTTGAGTGGCAAATATCCGATATTGGAATATATTGGCGGGGAGGGGACGTCCCCTTTTGGGTAAATACTGTTATTTTTGATCATGGTCTTTGGATGTCGGGATACAATCAGGACACATTAAGAAGTTCTGCCTCCAGCTGGGGGTTTGAATATTCTCAGGGACCGATTATCAACGGGGAAGCAGCCATGGTTACCTCCCCGGAGGATTCATTACTGTACCGGATATATCACATCGACCACAACAGCGCTGTAGGCGATGTTGATTATAATCAATGGCCTGTACAATGGGGGGCGCCACATACGGCTGCCGGTGAGCCGAAAGTCATTGGTGAACAAACATCCTTCATGATTTATAATGATGCTCACCCTTCTCCAGAATTGCTGGGGTGGCCCGAGTCCTCCGCCAATCCTATCGAAATTCACGAAACGGTATGGGACTACGGTAACGCCGACAGTCTGGCCAATGTTATATTTTTCCGATATCAGATTTTTAACCGCGGTAATTATTCCCTTGATGATTTCATCCTGGGATTATGGACCGATATTGATCTTTATCCGGCTAACGGTAACCGGGGCGGCTATAATGTAAACGGAGACTACATGTTTATCTATAGTCCGCATGACTATATCAGCGGTGTAAAACCTCGAGCCTGTGCTTATATCATGCTTCAGGGTCCCCTGATCAGTTCGCCTGGGAACACCGGTCATTTTTTCGGGCAAACCATTCCCGACACAAAGAACCTGCCGCTTTTGTCAGGATGGACTATCCATGATGACAGCGACACCTTTGGCAATGTCGGTTCCTATCCGGCGAATGCCGAAGAACAGCGCAATATTATGGCCGGATTAATGCCGGACGGCTCACCCATATTAAATCCAGTAACCGGCGAAACAACAACGTTCACTTATGATGGCAACCCCATGACAAATGAAGGCTGGCTTTGGACAGCCGGGGGTGGTGGCGGGGCTGGTTTTTTATCAAACTCCGGTCCGTTTAACTTTGCGGCCGGCGACTCCAACGAAGTCATTTTTGCCATGATTTCCATTGTCGACACATCCTATGAAAATGCGCTTGTGCGATTGGAAAATCAAGCTCTCTGGTTACGCACATGGTGGGATACTCACTGGAATGTGGGCACCGGTAATGCCATTACTCTCCCCTCTGGGTTTAACCTTCACCAGAACTATCCCAATCCCTTTAATCCCGTCACGACCATTCGCTATGAATTACCGGAGCAGACGTCGGTGAAATTGGCAATCTATGATATTTTGGGACAGGAAGTGGCCGTCCTGGTCGATGAGCAACAAGCACCGGGAATCCGGGAAGTGGAATTCGATGCCCGTAACCTGGCAAGTGACATCTATTTCTATCGGCTATCAACACCGACCTTTACGCAAACGCGAAAATTGGTTATTTTGAAATGATTGAGCTGCACCGCGTACGTAAGTATTTTCATTTTCAATCTGTTCATCGTTCTTACACAATAAAAAAAGGAACTATGGCACACAGGAGAATAAATTTTATTTATAAACAAATTGTTTGTTGCCTGATTCTTCTTTCCGCAATTTTATCCCAACAACCATATGGTAGCAACAATACGGAAATTCGTGATGAGATAAAGGCTGCTAACACGGTATCTTATTCCCGCCCTACAACTGCATATTACCGAGATTCGGCGGATACTCTTTTTTACTCCAGAAACTGGAACTATCAATTCATTATGAGTCCCGGCGATGCCATGATGACAGTTTTCCAAATGCCAGCTGATGGTTACCTAAAAGGCGTGAATGTTCCCGTGTATGAATGGGGTACCGGTGATCAGGAATTAACTGTTTCTTTGCATAAACTAAATTACCCTTACAGGGCAGACTCAACTCAATATCCGCCCGATGTTGTTGATGGAAACGGTTGGATTGGCGGATATGACATGAATGACAGCGGCTGGGTCTCCATCATGGGGAATGAATATACGCCCGGAGGAACAGCCGGAATTTGTAACCCCGGACAATCAGTGGCGCAACTGGCCGTCGACCCATTGGCTGATTTTGACTCATATCCCCCGGACAGTATTCATCTTAATGGGCAGATTTGGCCCGATAGTGTTACATCCGTAACGCTTACACCGGCCAATCATCCTGCCTATGTTGACGGGGGAGGAAATTTCTGGATCAATACGGGCGATTTTGGCTCTGAACCCTTTGTTGCTACCGGTACGTGGATCGGTATCCTGGTTCGATTTACCGGTACCGGCGGTGGTGATGATGATGTTACAGGGTTTTCCTATTCGGAGGGTGACGGATTGGTCGATCCCTGGGTAAGCCTTAAATTCTACCACGATTGTACGGGAACGTCCGGTAACGGCGGCTGGCATATTCGGCACTGGATTTTTAATTTTGAATTGGCCGTATTGCTGACCGGCGACCGGGCACCGCAAATCCTGGAATGGACACCATTATTAACAACGCTATCTACAGCGAACCGGGAAGTAACAGCGACAATTATTGATGATAATCCATCCGGGGGGTCCGCTGGTGTTGATTCAGCCCTTATTTACTATTCCATTGACGGCCAGATTACATGGTCTACTGTTATGATGATGGATAATGGTGATGATACTTTCACCGGGGTTATTCCCGGCCAGCCACCGGGGACCAATATTGACTGGTATATCCGTGCCGTGGATGTTAATGGCCAAACGTCTGAGATAACCATTCAGTCCTATTTCATTTTTGAACCAATAAATGATTTTTTAGTCCTTGTAAATTATTCCCTCGGGACCTTTTTCCCTCCGGGCTGGCCCCTTATTCCCAATGCACCAGTGGATTATGATGTCTGGAATACTTTCGAATACGATCTGGCCTCAGCCGATCTGTTTGACCATTATCGCGCAGTGATCGAACTTACCGGTGAAATTCCGGCGTATGTGTATATTCAGGAAATTGGTGATTTCATCGATACCGGCGGTCATTACTTAATTGCCGGTGATGAGTGGCTCCAGCATGAGATTTTTACTTGTATAGTGCCTCCAAATCTTTTGATCGATAATTGTTACGTCGATATCAACTACCAGTTTTCTGGAGATCAGTATGGATCAAGTAGAATTATTCCGTTGGAAGATAATCCAATAAGTGGGACCATTGCATCCTTCTTGGGGGATAGTTTATATCTGAACTATGATCCTTATCATGAATTGGGACACAGTAACTGGCTGGATGCGTTGGCCCCTTCGCTCGGAGTATCGGTGGCATTCTATGGTGTATCCGGTATCCTGGACTCGACCGGGATTCCCACCGGCAATGATACGCTTCCCGTTGGGATTTACTACGAAACTAATAATGGTAGCCGAATCGTCGCATTCACTTTTGACCCTCTGGCTCTAAATACTTCGCCGTCCTACCACTGGGTTGGAATGGAACCGGACGGGCCTTTGCAAAGCGCAATGGCTTGGATTGCCGATGCTTTAACCACAAACCCCGAATCAGCCCTTGGTCCGAAAAACTTCTACCTCCATCCCAATTACCCCAATCCTTTCAATCCCATCACGACCATTCGTTATGAATTACCGGAGCAAACGGCGGTGAAATTGGCGGTCTATGATATACTGGGCCAGGAAGTGGCCGTTCTGGTCCAGGAGCAGCAAGCACCGGGAATCCGGGAAGTAAAATTCGATGCCCGTAACCTGGCAAGTGGCATTTATTTCTATCGG
>JBHHUC010000100.1:0-4599 GCA_046861395.1 Fidelibacterota bacterium | reverse complement strand
GTGTTGATAGCCGATAGAAATAAATGCCACTTGCCAGGTTACGGGCATCGAATTTCACTTCCCGGATTCCCGGTGCTTGCCGCTCCTGGACCAGGACAGCTACTTCCTGCCCTAGTATATCATAGACGACCAATTTCACCGACGTCTGCTCCGGTAATTCATAGCGAATGGTCGTGACGGGATTGAAGGGATTGGGATAGTTCTGGTAGAGTGTAAATTGATCGGGTATTTGTGGCGGATAAAACCCTGTTGCCACGTTCCAGTTATCTTCCCACCAAGAACGTAGCCAAACCACCTGTTCTTCAAGCTTCAGTAAAACCTGTTCAAAGGTAGTATCGGGCACTGCAATTAGCGCGACGACGATTTCATTGGAATCTCCGGCTGACAGTGAAAAGGGCCCTGAGCTCATAACATAACCGGCCCCGCCACCCGGATAGATATCTTCCCAGATCCAACCTTCTTTTGTAATTGGATCCCCATCGAAACTGAATGTTGTTGTATCCCCGGTTATGGGATTTATGAGCGGCGACCCGTCTGGCATAGTGCCTGCCATTATGTTTCGTTGCTCTTCAGGCGTGATCGGGAAAGAACCCACGTCGCTAAAAATTTCCGCATCATCGTAAATACACCAACCAGAGGATAAGGACAGGTTTTCTGCATCCGGTATTTCCTGACCAAAGAATCGACCGGTATTTCCCGGGGCGGGAGCAAGGGGACCCTGAAGCATGACATAGGCACAAGCCCGGGGGATTACACCTGTGATTGTATCATTATCATAATACATAAACATATAATCACCACGTTTATTATATCCACCCATATTGTTTACTACACCCGCCAGATCGATATCATTCCAGTGACCAATTATAACGTTATCTAGGGGCACTGTACCCCGATTATAAACTTGATATCGGAAGAAAATTACATTAGACAGGCTATCTCTGTGACCGTAGTCCCAGACGGTTTCATGAATCTCAATTGGATTTGGCGGAGATTTTGGATAACCCTGTAGTGAAGATGAAGGATGGGCATCATTATAGACCATGAATGTCGTTTGATCGCCATTTATTTGCGGTGTACCATCATCATTATGTGGAGCCCCCCAGTGTATTGGCCATTCGACATAATCCGAGTCATTTGGAGTGCTTTCCTGGGTGATATGGTAAATCCTGTATTGATTGAAGTTTTCCGGTGCCTTGACCATCGCAGCTTCTCCATCAATAATTGGACCCGGAGAAAACTCCCCGAGCCAGGCTGGGGCAATGGTCCATAGTGAATCCTGCCGATAGCCGGACAACCATAAACCGTGATCAAAAACAACCCTATTTTTCCAATGGGGGACGTCCCCTCCCCGCCAATATATTCCAATATCAGATGTTTGCCACCCAAGTTTTCCGGCGCTTGTTAGATTAATATGCATCGTGGCCGTATTAACACCCAGCGTATCAAAGGGAACGGACTGAGAAAGGACCTGAGAAAACTGTATCATTAGGATGAAAGCAAGATATATCGTGAGAACCGTGTTCTCCTGTTCTTTTCTGTTTTTTACCGGTGGGATCATTTCAAAACCACCAGTTTCCGGGTTTTCGTAAAGGTGGGTGTGGACAACCGATAGAAATAAATCCCGCTGGCCAACTCCCTGGCATCGAATTTCACTTCCCGGATTCCCGATGCTTGTTGTTCATTGATCAGGACAGCCACTTCCTGTCCCAGTACATCATAGACCACCAATTTCACCGCTGTCTGCTCCGGCAGTTCATAACGAATGGTCGTGACGGGATTGAAGGGATTGGGATAGTTCTGATAAAGAGCGTAATGGTCGGGCAGGGCTGGTGTGTCATTATCAACTCCAACCAGGGTGGAATCGGTGTGAAACAGAATGTTTCCAATTCGGTAGGCGATGTCCTCGCTGCTGTCTTTTCTGATAATCATTCTGAAATAGAAGGTATTCTCACCGATATAATCCTGGAGACTTTGTTGCATGTGATTTATCCCGATGGGAGCGGTGATGTTCATGGAATCGATAAGGAACCAGGTTGAACCATCGAAAGACCCCTCCAGCCACTCCCGGCAACAATCCGTAGTACCGCTTCGTAAGTATTTAAAATCCAACCAGGCATTGTCAAAGTCGGACAGGTCCAGCGGAAGGGTATAGGTGAGGGTATCTGATTCGGGCGGAGAGGACCTAAGGACAGCCCAGAGCCCCCACTCAAGGCCGGGGACGGCAGCGCCATCATAAGAAAACGAAAACTGGCGAAAGAAATCCCAATCGTAAATATCGAAATAGTTATATTGCCAGGCATCGTAATAATATTCCCATTTCCCCAGGGTTTGCTTTTTCCCGGAATATAATGTGATGGTATCGGTGCTTGCCAGGTTCTGGTTCTGACTGCCATCCACAGCCGTCACCCAGTAAGACAGGGAGTCTCCCAACGCCACCGCCGGGGCGGTGATCCAGCCAAACCAGTAGCGGGGTGGATACCCCGGCAGATCGGGTAAAGTAGCATCATAAACCATTTCAGTCGATTGAAATGGTTCAGCGTTGATTTGCCAGTTCAACAATGGCGTAGAATGGCCAAACCGGTCATCATAAAACTGTTCCAGGAAAACCAGTTGCTGCACAGGCAGCAGGTGATGGAGGGTGTCGGCCCAGCTGACAGTGGATATCATCGGGGGAACAGTGTCGGGGCCAAAGATGAGGGAATAATAATTATAGGGTACACCCAGGGGATAATCAACCGACTGACCATTAGCGGCATTGACGGTGACGGAATAAAAGAGGGTTTCTGTGCCGGTGACTTCCTCAAAGGGCGGGAGCCAGATGGCGTAGGTGGTGTCACCGGGGATCGGGTTCATGATAAGATTGATAGTGCTGCCCAAGTTTTCCAAGCCGTAATGCAGGAAATGAGTTGGGCTGACGATATCGACATTGGACAAGGATGTAATACGGAATTGCATATAGAGCGGACCGATGCTTTCCGTATTGTCCATGGCGGAAAGATCCTCTACAAAGGCAAGGGGACCCAGCTGAGCGAAGTCGTTGTCCCAGACCTCATGTATAATTTCTGCTTTTTCATACAGGCCGGCCACGGCAGCGATGTTATCAATTCCATCAGCAAAAAGCATGGCACCGACAATGCGCTGAGTATCCCCTGGTTCCATGCGGAACGGTCCTGCGGATATCATCTGCCGGCGGTCTCCCTGCGGCATATCATCAGCCCAGCCCTCACCAGTTACAGGGTTGCCGGAAAAAGCGAAGTGGGTATATGCATTATTTACGGGATCATAATAAGGATTCCCCTCCACATCGAGACCATTTAAAGCCCGATAGGCTTCTTCGGCGGTACCGGGATCGCTGTAGGCGGGAGAGCCGCCAATAAAAATGGAGTGTCCGGCGGGAGGAAGGTTCATGTAATCAGGCAATATATCATGATCCACCCAGGCTGTATCACCCGGAGATGGAACAACTGGAGTTTCTAACAACACCAGGCCACCAGATACGTTGTCTTCCGAGGCCAATTCGGACCCATTGTAGGAATAAGCCAGATTTAATAAGGTATCACAACCTGATAAATCGTTGTGGAAACGCATTATATCCATGTCAGCCCACCAGCCGATGAAAAGAGAATCCAAAATATCCTCGCCGGCATTTTCTATTTCCCATTCAATAAATACAGCATCGCCTATCGGTCCCGGTACACCGAAGCCATAGGTTGATACCCGTACATTGACACCCAACGGTTCCGTTTCCCAAAGATAAGTCTGGTTTTCCGGATCGTGATCGTTCATGACATACCAGTGAAACAGATCGCCCTTTATGGTGGGATAATCGCCATTGGAGGGGGTATATACCCCGTCACTATCGGCATCGAACCAGGGGGCACCGTCAGCCACCGGCCAATTCATGAAATCGGATGTAGGCAAGGGCGTATCCACGGTTTCGGTGTAAATATTTGCGCCATCAATAACTGTATGGGGCAAGGGGAGGGTCATGGTGCTGAAAGTGGCCCAATCGTTGTTCAGGAAAGCATCGATTTCGTTGCGACAAACCTGGTAGATATGGCCGGAGCTGTCCGGTCCGCCCATTAATCCCGGCGTGTATTCGGAAACGTATTCTGCAGAAGCAGAACGGATTTCCTCCTGCCCATTCACTTTGCCGGCAATGAGCCAGAACCCGCTTTGAAAAATCATATGGTTGCCGGACCCCTTGGGCCATTCCTGACCGCTGTTACCCGTGACATCATAATCCACCATGTTTCCATGGTTTCCGTGGATGGTGGAAACCAGGTTTCCGTTCCAGAGAACATGTTCCGGGAAACCGATTCGATTATGAAAAGAGGGGTTACTGTTTTTTGCGGTAGTCGGTGCATGAAGCACTAAGGATAGGATTAAAAAGACATGTAAAACCCGGGGCGGTATACAATAGACCATGGGTTTACATCCGGAGTGACAATCGGAGGAGTAAGTCTTAAAACGGGTATCAAACCGGTTAATCATTTCAAAACCACCAATTTTCGCGTTTGCGTAAAGGTCGGTGTTGACAACCGATAGAAATAAATGCCACTTGCCAGGTTACGGGCATCGAATTTTACTTCCCGG
>JBHHUC010000038.1:0-19133 GCA_046861395.1 Fidelibacterota bacterium | reverse complement strand
GATTAAACCACCGATAACGATCGATTCTCCATCCTTGACGCGAATGGTCGTGGATGAACGGCGGCTCTTGACCCGGGGAATGTTTTTATCGGGACCGATGAAATCAAAGATTGATGACACTTCCGGTTCCACTTTCACGGTAATATAACCGTCGGTATTGACCGTGGGGGCAATATTCAACTTAATCCCCACTTCTTCCCGTTGGACCTGTACCTGTCCTCCGACACCGCCTGAACTGAGGATATAGGGAACAATATCCAGAAGTTGAATGGATGCTTCCCGACCATTCAATGTCGTCAATTTTGAATCGGCCAGAATTTCCGCTTTATTGTCTTTCACCAAAAAATCCAGTGTAACATCAAAGGCGGTCAACTGGCGGCTAAAATGAGTGGGAATGAAATTCTGGTCGTTGGCTCCGTTCCAGTTTAACCGGTCGTAATTCATCGTTGGTGGTAATTCTCCCAGGTTATTCCCCGGAGGAAGAACCGATCCGCCGCCCGGCGTGGTCGGTGTGCCGTTTTCTGCCAGAATTGTCGTATATTTGGCCAAACGGGACCAATCGATGCCCAGATTCTCTTCCACGTCAACGCCAACTTCAATGAGGCGGGTTTGCAACATGATCTGCAAGGCAGGAACATCGATTTCCTTCACCACTTCCTCAATCTCCGCAATTTTTTTCGGTGAAGCGTTAATCAATAATTTATTACCGGAAACATCGACCTGAATCTGTTTGGTCAAATCGCTCAAGAATTCCTTCACCTCTTCGGCGTTGGCATATTTCAGCGTAATGACATGCGACGTGATACCCACTTCTTCCTTCAGTTTTTTCGTTTCGGCAATCAGAAATGAATTTCCGACCACTTCATAACTTAATCCGACGGCTCGTACCACCAAGTTAATCGCCTGTTCGATGGGAACATCATCAATATGAATGGAAATTTTATCCTGCCGATTCACGTTGGGATCGGTGACAATATTGTATCCGCTTTCCTTGGCCAGTACGGCCAGGATGCTGGGTAAATGGGCATCTTCGGCATGGACCGTCACCAGCGTTGGTCCAACGGCTTCGTTGGCGGATACAGTGCCGGGTTGTGCCGCAAGTATAGAAACAAAGAGAAGACTGCCTAGAATAATTCTGAACTTCATGTAGTGCTTTACTCCTTACCCCTCGGGGAGTTATTGATTTTGTTCCGGTGCCGTGACCGGGTAATGTATTTCTTTGTTTTCCTTGGAAAACACAACCTCATCGGCATCAATCCAAATGATTTCACCGCCGGCCAACGAATCACCGATGGAAACGGTATAGTTTAAATCCTTATAGCGAATCAGGGCCTGGGGCCGGGACCCACCGATAAAAACTGCCGTAACCCGCAATTTCCGAGAATCACGATACCGCAACCGCCGTCCTTGCGCATCATACACATAAAGGACGTTTTGCAACCGCATTGGTTCTTTTTCAAGACTAAACGTGTAACTGCTGCGTTTCTCCAAACGCTTTTCCAAATATTCAATCGTTCTTTCAAGTTCCTCATCGGTGCCAAAATGCGTTTCCCGCGATCGTGATTCAATCTGGCGATATTTCTTCTGAATGGGATAGAGCCGAAAGCCGTTCAGAACCATAAACAGAATGGATAAAACGACGAGCAGTGTCCAAATAGTCTGATTCCGTTTATTCATCGTTTCACCGGGTTCTTCGATTTAATTAAGGTAATCGTTGACAATTTAATTTCCACATTTTGTTTTTTAAGTTTTTCTGGGTCCGTCATGTTTTTAATCCGCTCAATACCATTCTTGATGATGAATTCGTCGATCGTAATCAATCGCGGCGATCGCTCAATTTCGGCAAAAAACTGCCCCAACTGATGAAACGTACAATTAATGACAATTTCATACGGTGAATTAAAATAGTTCAGTTTATCCTGGCGCGGTTTCGGCTTGATTGTTAGCAGCGTAATTCCATAGGTCTCCAGCATTTCAGTCAAACTATTCAAAAACGGCATCGAAGCATCTTCCGCCAATGAATCAGCCTTGGACAGAGCCAGGTTTTCCTGAAACAGGGTGTGTACCCGGTCCAGCTTGTTGGCCAGGATCTGGGCTGAGATCAGTTTTTCATTCAGGATTTTTTGTTCGTCTTCCAGGGCAATAATCTTCTTGGGCTTGTCTCCCAGCATCATGGAGGTACTGACCCAAAACGAACCGGTGAGAATAAAAATAAGGAAAAACAATATCGTATTGCGTTTAGCCATTATCTCCGCCCCCCTGACCTGGTGGGTTTGGATTTCACCTGCCCCGTTATCGTAAACATGATGATTTCCTGTCCTCGAAATTTCTGTCTTGAATATTCACTGAACTTGATCCGGGAAAAATTTTCAGAGAATTTTTTACTATTTTTTAGTTTACTAAGATAATTGTTAACAATATCGAAATCCTTCACATCCTCATAGATGGTGGCGATGCCTTTAATCGTCCATTTACCGAATTTATATTGAATGCCGGTCAGGGCGATATCTTCAGGTGTCAGTTTCCCCAGTGTTTCCAGAATCTGGGCCCACATGAATCGTTCTTCTTCAATTTTGGCCAGCGACTGGATATCTCGTTTGGAAATATTTTTCCCCTTGGATTGGAGTTCCGATAACTGGGCTTTTACCAGTGCGATTTCCGTTTTCTTTTTTTCAATGAGTTTATTATATCCGGCATTGATATAGAAAACACTGGCATTGGCCGCTAGAAATACGATGATTATAATGGAAAATACTACCCACCTGGTCCGCTCTTTTATTCGTTCCTGGCGGGCCTCTTTACTTTCGCCCTGATTGAGGTTAATCAGGATATATTTCTTACTCATGCAGGCCTCCACGCAGGGCAAGTCCAATGGCAACCGTATATTGGTAGGGATTTAACACATCAATTTCCTTTTTTGCTTCCATGACGTCGAAAGGATTGAATAAAATGGTTTCAACATTCAATTTACTGTTGAGGAAATCGGAAAAACCCGGCAATTTGGCTCCGCCTCCGGTCAGATGAATCCTCTGAAAGAAACTCATACCGGTGCTCTTGGCATAATAGCGCAGAGAGCGACGGACATCCTCGACAAAATTATCGAAAATTGTCCGGCTGGCCACACTGACCCCGATGCCGGAGTCCGGTTTGGCTTTCGCATCTTCCCGGAACGCGTCGATACCATCTTTCTCCAATATGTCCTTACCGTCCGGATAGGTCACTTTCCGCTTTTTCACAATTTCCTGGACCATGTGATGTGTTCCAATTGGAATTTCCCGCGTGAAATATTGTGCCTGACGCCCCAGAACAATAATGGTGGATGAAACAGCACCGATATTCAGGACGACATATACCCCTTCTTCAGGCAATTCATAATGATGAATGAATAAATTTGTAATGGCCGTGGCATCCGTATCCACAATTCCGGGCCGTAATCCCACGTCCTTTAAAATACTCAGATGGCTGTTTAGAATGCGTTTGGTACAGGCCACCAGACCGACATCAATTTTATCGACTTCCTTGGTATTCTGTCCCATGATCTGGTAATCAACTACGGCGTCGGTCCCATCCATGGGAATATGTTTTCGTGCTTCAAAAACCATGGCGGAATACAATTCATCCGATGACATATCCAGTGTCGTAACCTGTTTGATGCTGGCATTGGTTCCGTTAATGGCCGAGACCAGACTCCGAATTCGCCTTGGTTTCAGATTTTTCTGGTCAAACAGCTCTTTAATGGCCATGACCCAATAGGGTTTGGATATTTTTTCGGGATCGTAGGTCTGATTCAGATCGGTTATTTCCCGTTCGCCCACATCCAGGAGAGTGAATCCCTGTTTGCCGGCATCAACCGTCGCCATTTTCACAACCTGTCGACCGATATCTAATCCTAAAATCATTTACTCCTCAAATTTTTTGCCGTACGATTTCAGCGTTAAGAACGTCGCACCGCTATTCGTTTCTACCGTGGGGAAATGAGGCGGCGGTGACTCCAAAAGATTGTCATCATAACGGTAATATTTATCATACCCGATATCACCCGAGGTGTAGGGACCCGGATTGTTCCGTTTCACATAACCCCGCTTCTGCTGTACCACAGACCCCCAGAGAGTAATGGTACCACGGTAATCCTGGTTACCTGTATTGGGTGGCGGAACAGGTGAATTCTGATCCGTGAACGGATTGCGGAACCGACCGCGGCCGTCTCCCAGGGAATTATAAGGATTTCCCTCATTGGGATTCCCACAATTGGGACATTGGGTAGATAAGACTGTATTTTGCCAATAGTGGGTTAAAAATGCTTCATTCATGGCAATCATGGCCGCATTGATTTTGATATCCTGTCCGAAGGCCCGATTACGAGCACCGTTGGCCAGCGTATTGGCAATAATGATATTACCGCCGGCCACCAGACCCAGGACATTGGGCGTTCCCATCACAACCCGTCCTGAGGGATAAGAATCAATATATACAATATCATCCAACAGCCAAATATTTCCCCACACACGATCAATCCTGGTCGGGTCATCGGAACGACGATATTCAACAAAATCATCGGTAACAATGGTATAGCGGCCATCAACTACACCTTTAACCAGCACCTGTCCACCCTTGATATAAATTACTTCAAAATCTTTGGTCATCTGGATGAATGTGGGCGGGGTGACTTCATATGTCACAGGATCAAAATATCCGGGGAAATCAAAATGGTGAAAGCCATCGGGTCGACAGTATGAATTGGGTTCATCGGGGTGATCATGGAAATATTTGAATTCATTGAACTGTACGTCAGCCGCCAGGCCGCCGTTTTCATCCAGCAGAATCAACTCCACACTTTCATTATGTAGAAATCCCATGTTCAGGGGGCTGGAATAAGTGAAATTACTGATACCAAAAGCATGGTGATCGCCGCCGATTGAAAAGCCGGCATTCAATGTAAAGGTCATGGATTTGGGCATGACGGTGGACTGGATCTGAATATTACTGCCGGGTGGCAAGCCATCCAGAATATTGAAAAGATTATCTCCGTCACCATTGATATCACTAATAATGATCATATTCGGTGTCCCGTAACCGATAGGATCTTCCGGGGGATTCGGATTATAATGTACGGCTCCGGCACTATCACCAGACACGTAAAGATGGATACCCCCAGTCATGACATCCATATCAGGACTGACATCGTCCCAATCATAAGCATAGACAACCGGTTCGCTCACCGGTGGAATTAAGTACCACCATTGTTTATACTCATAACCGAATTCCTTGAATTCAATTTCGGTCATAATAAGTGTATCGCGTTTGGGACCCGACATGAAAATTTTCGTGTCGGCTTCAATAATTTTTGTGGCTTCGTTCTTAATGATTTCCAACGTATTAGTCGGCGGAAATACGATGTTGGGAACCGTATCAATAATCGATTCACCCTGATCATTTTCAAAGACGCTCTGATCGCAGGAACCGTAATTAATACCGCCGTTTATATCCCCCAACGTTACCGTGCCCAGGAATTCAGGACAGCCGAAATTGCTCAAACTCATGGTACCGTTGGTATGCACACGACCGAACAGCGAATCTCCGGAACCGAAATTAACATTTCCGTTCAGATCCGAATTGGGCGGACCGGATGATTCTTCTTTATCCGTAAAATACATGAATTCTTCAAATCCGGTAGGGACATAAGAGGTATAGGCCGTATCATCAACCATAATGATTTCGCCGTCCCGGTTTTTGATCTCCGCCACACCTACCGCTTTAGCATTGTACGTTTGACGCTGTGTGGACCTGTCAATGGTAATATTCACCGTAATATCTTTATAATATCCCAGAGGAATTTCCTTATCATCGGGGGCAAACGGAACTTGTGTATAGGCATCGACCAGAGCTGTATCACTCTTCACATAAGGCAATTCTTCCATCGCGACCTTATTGAGTCCAGCTTCCGCCGCCAAACGGGCCCGCGTTTTTGCATAACGATAATGTTCCAGTCGGGATTGCGTTGTTGCCTTTGATAAATAGGCCAGTGTATAGAGCAAGCTCAGCATGGCAAACAGCACGGCAATAGGCGCCACGGAGCCCCTGTTGTTGCGAAACAGATTCATCCTCGGGACCTCAGGGCCGCCAGCTTTTTATCGACATAAAGACTGGTGATGAATAAAGATTTCTCAAAAACAATTTCTTCCTTAACGGTGATACCCGTCTTCGATACTTTTGAAACCAATTCATAGATAAAGGTCAGAGTCCAGAAGGATTCCTTAAATTTTGTTAGTGCCGGACGACTGTCGGAGTAAGTATCAATATTAAATGATTTGAGTTTCAGAGTGCGGATACCGTTGACATAATTATCACCTTTATTGGGAAAGGTAATGGGATCGGAAGTTACGCCGGGACCTTCCACCCTGATACCTTCGTCGGGATCACCGCTGATGGTCATGTAGGGTGTCATATCGCCGGTATGGATGAGCTGGATCCGGGAATAGCCCATCACATCATCGCGCCTGACACTGTCCGCCTTTGCCACTTCATGCTCGATAAACTTGAGCATGGTATTGGAATACTGTAAAAGATTATTCCGAACGGCATCCTGTTCATATTGCAGGAGGATATTCTGGAAACCAATGGTAAGGCCCACAACTGCAACCCCGATGACGGTCATCACGGCCGCCAGTTCAATCAGGGTCAACCCGGATTGGGATTGGAATAATCGTAATCGTTTCATTGAAACTTAAACTCCACCATAACTGTTTCCAGGCGGCGTTCTTTCTGTACATTATTTTTAGAAAACACATGATCATCCCATTCGATCCTGGTGGCAACTCGGAAACGCTCAATCATTTTTTCTGCGTATTTTGACGGTTCGGGATAAATATCGTAGTACAATTTTCCCACTACTTTATCCTCACTGTTGGCATCACCATATAAATAAACTGTTTCACCTGCGACACCCGCATTTCGTTCAGCAGGAGATATATTTCCATCGGCAACCCGGCCCCGCCAATAGTCGGTGTAATTTTCCAGTAAGAATGTTGCTCGTTCCCGTACCTGCAGCGCACGCAATTCCCCTTTGGCATGTACTGTTCCCACCATGATCCCGAGGGCTGCTATAGTGACGATTACGACCGCCACCATGACTTCTATAAAAGTAAATCCGCTTTCAGATCTTAGTTGGATAAGTACTCCTATAATATGTTGGATTGGAACAGTTTGGGATTATCGGCAATGGTTTCTGCTGCCGACCGTTCGATTTTCCCCTGGGAGACCAAGCGCTGCAGGTCCTGATCCAGTGTCTGCATCCCTTCAACACCACCGGATTGCATCACCGATGGAATCTGGTAAATGCGATCTTCACGGATAAGATTGCGAATGGCCGTGGTGGCGATCATGACTTCACAAGCCGGTAATCGTCCTGTTCCTTCCTTGTTTTGCAACAATTTCTGCGCCACGACGGCTTCAAGACTTTCCGATAACATGGATCGGATTTGTGATTTTTGTCCGGGAGGGAAAATATCGATGATTCGATCCACTGCTTTCACTGCCGACGAAGTATGCAAGGTAGAAAAAACAAGGTGCCCCGTTTCGGCGGCCGTTAATGCCAGTGCGATCGTTTCCAGGTCTCGCATTTCACCGACCAGAATTACATCTGGATCTTCCCGCAGAGCAGATCGTAAGGCATTGGCAAAACTAATCGTACTCGCACCCAGCTCCCGTTGATTGATGAGACAGTTGGCCGAACGATGGAAATATTCAACTGGATCTTCGATCGTAATGATATGCTTGGCCATGGTCTGATTGATATGATCAATCATGGCTGCCAGTGTCGTGCTTTTTCCGGAACCGGTGGGGCCGGTCAACAGGACCAGACCACGATCCAGTTCCGCCAGGTTCTTCAGAATGGGGGGGATTCCCAATTGATCAAAATCACTAATGACTTCCGGAATATTTCGAAATACACCTGCTAATCCATTTATCTGGTTGAAAAAGTTGACCCGGAATCGCCCCTTCCCTTCCAGTTTTGCAGAAAAATCGATTTCTTTTCTTTTCCGGAAAATTTTTAACTGATCATCATTAAGAATCTGCGGCAAAATGGATTCCATCTGTTCCTGGGTCAGTTTATCCAGGTTCAGTGGTTTCATCTCACCGTGGATTCTTACCATAGGCGTACTGCCGACGCTCAAATGTAAATCAGATGCTCCACTTTCCAGGGAATAGGTTAATAATTGTTTTAAATCCATTGTCCCATCAAATTAGGCGTTACTGTCCTTGGTTCCATATCCTGTGAAGGTCCCCAAATCTCGGTCATAATAGATGATATGACCTTCTCCGCCTTCCATCTCGGCTGTGCTGGTGGCCGTAATGGTTGTGGGTAATTGAAGTTCAAAAATCCAGTTACGTTTGATTGATGGTTTGAGTTCAAGCAGGCCTTCACGTTCCAGTTCTTCAACATCACCGGGATATTGGCCACGGGTTTGGTAAAACATGTCGGCTGCATTGGAGATGCTTCCAATGACAGATTTTGCTTCGGAAGCATGCGCGCTGCGCACATATTGCGTGTAAATGGGTACAGCTATGGCTGCCAGAATCGCGACAATAACAACAACGACCATGACTTCGATCATCGTGAATCCATCTTCTCTGGATACCCGTGAAATGCGGTTCATTTCATTCTCCTGTTTGAATTGAATATTAACGTTCCGTTTATAGTCTGGAAATCTATGATTGATGCATTCTGAATTCAAGGTTGTATCTAAAGTTTGTCTATACTTTACCCGACTATTTATATAGGACTTTAGACATTATCTGTATTATATAATTTATAATTCAGCATAAAACTTCGAGCAAATGTTAGTAATACCCGTTGTGCACCTTAGAAAAAGTTTTAGAATAAAACAGTTATAATACGGACAATGATAAAGAGTTATCCTTATTTTACTTTAAATTGCCTTATATGGAGTGGATTGAGCGTCTCAATCCATGCATCAACAAGGTTGATGCAATCCAAAAATACTATCCCTTGTTATTCTTGATAATACTTGCCCAAAATCAATTAATATGCACAACGGTTTAGTATTGGGAATACTTTTCGGTATATTCAATCAAGGTGGAACGGGTCCCCTTTTCCGTCATGGAATGTCCTGCGTCTGGGATGATGTGAAAATCTGCTTCCGGCCAGGCCCGGTGCAAATCCCAGGCCGATGTAACGGGACAAACAACATCATACCGTCCCTGCACAATGACCGCTGGGATATGCCGGATGCGGTCAATGTGATCCAATATATAATTTTCCGATTCAAAATAACCATGATGAATAAAATAATGACATTCTATGCGGGCGAATGCTTCAGCAAAAGCACCATCGCCGGTGCGCTCAATCAGGGACGGATCCTGGAAAAGCTTGGATGTGCTTCCTTCCCAGATACTCCAGGCTTTTGCCGCTTTCAACCGCGTTTCCCGATCTGGTGAACACAGTCGCGTATAATATGCCGCAACCAAATCATCACGTTCGGATTGGGGTATTGGTGCCAGATAAGATTCCCAGATATCGGGAAAAATGTAATTCGCACCCTCTTGATAGAACCAGCGAATTTCCTTTGGCCGCAAAAGGAATATTCCTCGAAGAATCAGTGCTTTTACCGGTGCCGGATAGGTTTCCGCATACGCCAGGGCCAGGGTACTGCCCCAACTACCGCCGAAAACCACCCACCGGGAAATATTCAATTCATTCCGGATGGCTTCAATATCTTCAATCAAATCCCAAGTCGTATTCTCCTTCAATTCGGCAAAAGGAGTGCTTTTTCCACAACCTCTCTGATCAAACAGGATAATGCGGTAACGCTCCGGATTGAAATATTGTCGGTAAACCGGTTCGATGCCTCCGCCGGGACCACCATGCAGAAAAATAACCGGTTTCCCATTCGGATTTCCGGCTTCCTGAACATGAATCGTATGCAAATCTGATACGGGGAGATCAAAAGAACGGTAGGGGTCGATCGGAGGAAAGAGTTCCATCATTTCCCCCCGCTCTTGCGGGCTGTATATCCCTGACTCTGAAGGAGTTTCAACGCTTTCTCGCGCACATCTCCCTGTAAAATGATTTCGCCGGATTTAACCGTTCCGCCGACACCGCAGTGTTTTCTCAACTCCCGTCCCAGCTGTTTGAGATCGTCAATATTTCCGACATAATCACGAATTAGAGTAACTGATTTATTTCCCCCCTTCCGCTCCAGCCAAATATGCAAATTCTGTTGCGCTGGCGGAAGGGTTTCCACTATTGGCGGTTCCTCCGCAATATAATTTGGATCTGTGGAATAAACGATGTTATCGCGACTCATGAAAACCGGACCTCAAGTTTGATTCCAGTGACTGATTTTATCCAGGTCTGAAATTTCTTTCCCTGACAGGGCCACATCCAGTGCACCAATATTATCCTCCAGTTGCGCCAACGTCCGGGGACCGATAATCGGTGCCGTAATGACCGGATTATTCATGAGCCAGGCCAGCGACACCTGTGAAACACTTGCCTGATAATGTTCGGCAATCCCTCGCACACGCTTTAGCGTACGCCAGTTCTGGTCCGTCATGTAACGTTCCTGTACAGCCCGTGACCGGACGCTATCCGGTAGATCCTGGCCTCTAATATATTTCCCGGACAGGAAACCTCCTGCCAGTGGACTATAAGGAATAACGCCAATACCGTATTTTTTACACACGGCCATCGTTTCCTGTTCAAAAGATTGCCGGTAAACCAGAGAATAGTTCGGTTGAACCGATACAAAAGCGTGCAGGTTCAACTTATCACTAATCCACAACGCCTCCATCAATCTCCAGGCGGGATAATTGGAACAGCCGATATAGCGGACTTTTCCACTGTGAATCAAGTCATCAAGAGCTCGTAATGTTTCATCGATGGGTGTTTGAGGGTCAACCGAATGGGTTTGATAAATATCAATGTAATCCACGCCCAGACGCTGCAGAGAACCATCAATGGAATTCATGATATGATACCGGCTTAACCCCGCATCGTTAACCCCATCTCCCATTTGTCCCCGAACTTTTGTCGCCAGAACGACTTGATCGCGTGGTATGCCCTGGCTATGTAACCAGTTTCCAATAATGGTTTCTGCGACACCGCCCTCATTTCCCTCAGCCCAGCGGGAATAGATGTCAGCAGTGTCAATGAAATTAATCCCTGCCTCATAGGCAGCCGTCAATACACGCTGTGAGTCGACCTCATCCACCGACCAGCCAAATTGCATGGTTCCCAGACACAGCCGCGAAACCTGCAATCCCGTATGTCCCAGTGTTGTGTATTCCATGGTACTCGTTTCAACTGATGAAGAAAATATCATTAAAAGATACATTGGAGTTTTGTAAACTTCACACTAGAAATTTCGAATCAAAGCAGAGTACCATGTCAAAATACGTTGGAATTCTTACCGCCGGAGGCGACAGTCCGGGATTAAATGCCGCTATCCGTGGCCTCGGCAAGGCAGGACAGAAAGACAAATCCATTCAATTAATCGGTTTCCGCGATGGATTTCGCGGCATGATGGAAAATCGGACCGTTCATTTGGATGCCATGGATTTGTCCGGCATTCTCACCATTGGCGGGACCATCTTGGGGACCAGTCGCGACAAACCACATAAAATGCCAGTTGGTGACCAGATCATGGACATGACCCATGTTATTGTGGACGTGTTTCGGCAACACCATCTGGATGCGCTGGTATGCATCGGAGGAGGTGGGACGCAGAAAAACGCCTACCGTCTCTATCAAAAAGGTTTGCCCATCATTACCTTGCCCAAAACAATCGATAATGATATTTGGGGTACGGATGTTACCTTTGGTTATGATACAGCCCTTCAGATCGCAACCGATGCCATAGATCGTCTACATAGTACGGCCCACAGCCATCACCGGATCATTGTCGTGGAAATCATGGGGCATAATACTGGATGGCTGACATTGGGGGCCGGCATTGCTGGTGGCGCCGATGTTATTCTCATCCCTGAAATCCCCTATAATCCCAATAAAATTGCCGATGCCATCCTGGCCCGGCGTAAACAAGGAAAAAATTTCAGCATAGTCGCCATTGCCGAAGGTGCACTCTCTGTCGATGACCACGATCGGCTTGAGAAAGCCTATAAGGCAAAGCATGAAGCAGAATCGGAAAAAGATGTTGGAAAGGCCAGGAAAAAACTCAAATCCTTGGAATATGAATTCAGTTCAAATACATATCGTCTATCAGAACAATTGGAAGAAAAAACGGGTCTCGACTCCCGCGTTACGATCTTGGGACATGTCCAACGGGGCGGAACACCGACGGCGGCCGACCGATTGCTGGCCACCCGGCTCGGCACGGCCTGCGCCGACTATATTCGGCGGGAGGAATTTGGCGTTATGGTAGCAAAACAGGATGGGATAGTCCGCGGCCTTCCGCTAGAATCCATTGTGGGGAAAAAGCGCTATGTTCCGTTAGATCATCCCTGGATTACCAGTGCCCGCTTGGTAGGTACCAGCTTCGGAGATTAGCATTTTTCTAGCAGGATTATTTAACTTTACCCATTCCTCGGTAATGGCTAATTAGGCAAATGAATGACATACGAAATCTAACATTGCTACAGAAATATGAAGACGACTGACAACCTGATTATCATCGCCCATAAATCGGTCTTTCTGGATAATCTTAAAAAAAGGCTCCAGTTTCACCTATCTACGGTTAAAACGGAATCCGGTTTACGCCGTAGCCTGAAATCGAATAATCCATTGGTCATCATCTATGTTGATCCGGTTCCGACACTGTCCCTGACAACCGTTCAGCAGATTCTGTCCCGGGAATCCCTGGCCATCCCTGTGATGTATATTGCCAAAAGTGACAAGTGGATTTCAACAATAAATGACTTTAACGATACGCTTGTCATCCCCCTTTGCAATGAAAGGCCCGAAATCGTTCTTCCTGTGGTACAACGGTTCGTGTCCGTTTTTCAGACCTGTAACCGGGAAAAAACACTGGCAGCAATTTTTCAGAACACCCGGGAAGGAATCATCACTGTTGATAAGAAGGGTTACATTACATTAATCAATCCAAAGCTGGAAGAGATGATCGACATCAAGGCGAACCGGATGTTAAACAGGCATGCCGTGGAACTGGCTAAGGAGCTCCTGGGCTTTAAAGTTTTTCCTAAAGTTGCGAATATTATCAGAAAACAGCTGGCCGGGCAACCCGTACCTTCCTTTACCCTGCCCTTCAGGAATAAAGTATTTGAAGTTTCATTATCAAGCATCGAACCGAACGGCGGATATGTGGGTCTCATTCAGGATATTTCGCTGCGGTACCATACGGAGCAACAGATCAAGGCCAGCGAAGCCCATTATAAAGATTTGGTCGAACATAGCAGCGATCTGATCTGTACTCATGACCTGCAGGGAAGAATTCTCAGCGTCAACCCGGCCATTGAAAAACAACTGGGTCACTCGGCACAGGAACTGCTCACAATGAATATTCAGGATTTATTGGCGGATGAATTCAAGTCCCAGTTCCGTCCCTATATCACGGCGCTGAAAAAGCAGGGTGAGGCCCAGGGATTAATGAATATCAAAGACCGTGCGGGAAATGTCCATGTATGGCGCTATTCGAATACGTTAAGAAAAATCGGTCCCGGAGCCATTGTCAGGGGCATGGCCCATGACGTGACCGAACAGGTGAAATCGGAAAGGCGATTGCGGGTAAGCGAAGCCAAGTATCGCTACCTGGTGGAAAATTCCAACGATTTGATTTACACCCATGATATCGATGGCAATATCCTGACGGTCAACCAGGCCATCGAACGGCTACTGGGGTATCCCAAAGAACAAATCCTACATCGGAATCTCCATGATTTGGTTCTGGAAAATCGGCAAAAGGATTTGGTCGATTATCTCCGCCGGATCAAACGTGACGGTAAAGCACGGGGTTTTATTCGCCTGCGTACCAAAGATCAGCAGGAAATGGTCTGGGAATACAATAATGTGCTACAGAAAATACCCGGCGAAAAGCCTCTTATCCGGGGAATTGCCCGCGATGTCACGCAGCAAGTCAAATATCAGGAAAAGATAGAGGCCAGCGCCAGACAATTCGAATCCCTGTTTGAGAATTCCACGATCGGACTCTACCGGACGACGACTGACGGAAGGATTTTGCTGGCAAATAAATATCTTGTTTCCATGTTGGGGTATTCTTCAGTGGAGGAATTACAGCAGCGGGACCTGGAAAAAGAGGGCTATGAGCCGGGCTATGACCGCCGTACATTCTGCAAACTTGCCGAACGCCCGGAAGGATTACGGGGCTATGAAACAGCCTGGATACGCAAAGACGGTACCCGGGTTTATGTTCGTGAAAATGCGCACACCGTTCGGGATCACGATGGGTCCATTTTATATTACGAAGGAACGGTAGAAGACATTACGCCCCTGGTACAAAGTCGCAGAGAGCAACAAAAGTTACTTAATTATCACCGTACCATTAATGAACTGACCTATGCTCTGGGACAAACGACGACCAAGCGTAAAATGTACCGGACAACCTATCTCCATATCAAACATCTCTTTTCCACTCCCGTCTTCCTGATTGCGATTTACGATGATAATGAGAAAACCTTTCACATCGACTATGCCGTAATACATAATAGGGTTTTACAGGGCGTTGATCTTCCCCCCTTTTCGGCACTCGGAAAACATCAGCCTAAACGATCCAGACTCATTCGGGAGGGAAAACCGCTACATTTAAAAAGTAATGATTCAATGGTTGCGGATTTATTCCAGTCTATAAATAAGACAACACAAAAGGATGCGGACAAGAACTATTCTTGGGATGCGGGCCATACTTTTTTGCTTCCCATGAAAACCCAGGGTAGGACCGCCGGTCTCATGATTATTCAATCCACCATCGCCGAAAGTGATTCCCCGGCTGTTCTGGATTTACTCACAGGCGTTGCGAATGTATTATCCATCTCATATCAGAACCATCTACTCGTTCAATCCCTGACAAGAGAACTCAAGGCGAAGGAAAAAATTGAACAACAATTACGGCAACAAAAACGTCAACTGGAAAAGGAAGTAGCCCGTCGGACAAGGGAACTTGAGTCCGCCATGCGAAAACACGAGAATGCATCAAAAACTTTATCCAGTATTCTCGAAAGCTCGAAAGGCATTGAAATCTACAGCGTTGATCCCCAATTCAATTATCTGGCTTTTAATGAAAACCATAAGAAAGCCGTGGCACATATTTGGGGGAAAAAACTGCAGGTAGGGATAAATATCCTGGAGATTTTCCCGAATGAAATCGATCGCCAAAAAACAAAAAATAATATTGAACGTGCATTAAACGGTGAAAATTTCGCTATTGTTGAATCGTATGGATTACCTCCCAACCAATATTATTATGAAAACAGTTACAACCCAATTTTCGACAACCAAGGCACTGTGTTGGGCGTGTCACTATTTTTACGTGATATTACTGACCAGATCGAACTAGAAGAAGAACTGGAATCCTATCGCCAGAATCTGGAGCATCTCGTTGAACAAAGAACGCTGGAACTAAAACAGGAAGTTGAGGCACACCGTAGTGCAGAAGAGGCCCTTTCCGAAAGTAATGCCCGGTATAAAATATTGTTCGAGGATTCGCCCATCTCACTCTGGGAAGAAGATTATACTCTCGTCAAGGATCGATTAGACACCTATCGTCTCAAGGGAATCAAAGACCTGGCAGCATATTTCGAGGAAAACCCCAAAGAATTGATCGATTGCGTACATGATATTCGTCTAGTGGACGCAAACCGGGCTTCAATTCAAATTTTTGGTGCCCGGTCCAAAGAAGATTTATTTGCCCGGCAACATCTCTTATTTTCAACCAATAATGCCCGGGATTTCATTCCGGACCTCGTATCGCTCTATTCCGGAGAACTGAATTTCACCCTCGAAACGCCCTTTCGAACCCTCGATGGCAGGGATTTACAGATCATTCTCTACCGCTTTATTCCAACGGGACAGGAAGCAACCTGGTCACGAATACTGGTGGCCATTACCGATGTTTCTGATTTAAAACGGACAGCTCAACTCCTTCAGGCTGAACAGGAGAAATTCCACTCCCTGACCGACACGGCCAATGATGCGATTATCGGAATTGACGACAGCGGCCAGATTACCGTCTGGAACCGGGCGGCAGAATCCCTCTTCGGATATGATGATCAGGAAGTCATCGGGAAGAAAATGCATAGACTCATCGTTCCCAAGAGTGAAATATCCAAAGCGATAAAAGGACTAAAATCATTCCGACAAACAGGTCGTGGTCCCATGGTGGGAATGACGGTTGAAACCGAAGGTATTCATAAGAATGGAGATATCATTCCCCTGGAATTATCCATTTCAAGCTACCAAATCGGACAACAGTGGTTTGCCACTGGTATTGTACGCGATATTCGACAGCGAAAGAAAGAAGAATCCTTCCGCAAAGCCATTCAGGAACTCTCTTATCGCATGACCATGCCCATGACCCTGGAAGAATTGGGGCGAGCTCTGGCTGAGGAGCTGGAACATTTATTTGCTTATCACGCCTTCGGGTTATTTTCATTGGACTGGAACAAACAACTTATTATTGGTCATTATTATCTGGATACACCCCGAGGTGCATCCAAACCGGTTTTAGTTCCAGCTCAGGAACAACCTTTTTCAAAATTAATATATAAGCAAATCCTGGATGGTGAAGCGATTCTCGATAACCGTACTGAACCTCCCAAAACTTTCCTGCCTTTCGGGGATAAGGACCGACCGTCCAAATCCCTATTATTTGCCCCCATCATTTTTGAGGAAACTCCGGTAGGGTTTGTTACCATCCAGTCTTATGATGCATTCGCCTATAGCCAGGAAGACTTAAAAAACTTAACCACGATTGCCAACCAGTTGGGCGGCGTATTGAAACGTACCCAGGATCAGGCCCAGCTACTGGTGCAGCAAACATTGATTGAACAGAGCCCGGCGGTTATCATGGTGACTGATCCTGATGGAACCATCGAATATGTCAATCCCCGGTTCACCAAGGTAACGGGATATACGGCCGAAGAAGTCATCGGTGCCAATCCCCGTATCCTGAAATCCGGACATCATACCGAGCGCTTCTACGGCAATATCTGGAAAGCATTGACGGCGGGACAAACCTGGCGGGGCATCATATGCAATAAAAAGAAAAACGGCGATTTATTCTGGGAATCAGCCTCCATTTCACCCGTCAAGGATGACCAAAATAAAACGCTCCATTTCGTGGCTGTGAAGGAGGACATTACCGAGCAGATCAGTTTAACGGAAAATCTGCGCGCAAGTGAACGGAAATTCCGGGCTTTGTTTGAAGAATCGCAGGATGCCATTTACATTACCGACGGAAACGGAAAACTCCTGGAATTCAATCCGGCATTTCGGGAATTATTCGGTTATATGGATGATGAACTAAAAGGCATCAATGTTGCCAAACTTTATTTGAACCGTTCCGACCGGCGCCGGTTCAGAGACACCATCCGCAAAAAAGGTTACATTAAAAATTATCCCGTCAACCTGAAGCGGAAGGACGGAACAATCATGTCCTGTCTGATCTCCTCTTCTGTGCAATCCGGTCCCAATGCATCTGGAAAATATCAGGGGATCATCCGGGATATTAGTAAAATTGAAAAAGCACGAAAGGAATTAGAAACGGCCCTGGCAAAGGCGGAATCCGCCGAAAAGGTTAAATCATTGTTCCTTGCCAATATGAGCCATGAAATCCGCACACCATTGAATTCCATCATTGGCTTTTCAAGAATTCTTGAGGAACGGTTTGCCGACGAAGCCACCGAAGAAGATAAGAAATTCTTTCAGATCATTGATCACAGTGGTGACCGGCTCATGAGAACCATTCATGAAATCATGGATATATCACAGATTGAAGCCGGTACACTGGAATTATCCCCCAGTTCCATTTCCCTGAAATCATTAATTCGAATTATCGCAACCCAACTGGAAACGGAAATTTCTGACAAAGGTCTGGATATGATTGTTCACCTGGATGACGCTTTGGATGATATGGTGTATGCCGATCAATATTGCGTGAGTCAGGCGCTGACAAATCTGTTGGATAATGCCATTAAATATACCAACGAAGGTAAAATTGAAATTCGATTAACGAAGGAAAAGGGGCGCATTCTTCTCATTATCCAGGACACGGGAATCGGCATGTCGGATGAATATCTGGAACGGGTCTTCGATACTTTTTCCCAGGAATCCAGTGGGTATACCAAAGAATTCCAAGGGGTAGGATTGGGTATGGCGCTGACCAAACGATACTTGGAACTAAATCATATCGACTTGGAACTATCAAGTGAAAAGGGTGTGGGAACAACGGTGCGCTTATTGTTCCCGATCCAAGGCAAAACCGATACGCAAGTACTACCAGTGGAAGATTTGACTCCTTCCGCAACCCCTGTCACTGAAACAGAGCGGCATTATCGAATCTTAATTGTCGAAGATGATATAAATTCCCAAAAGCTGGCTGAATTTATCCTTAAACCGCATAAAACCTTTGTCAGGGAAACAGTTTCAGACAGTTGGGAACTCCTGCAAAAAGAGGAAATTGATATTGTATTACTGGATTTGTCCTTGAAAGGCAATGAAGACGGACTGGCTTTGGTAAGAAAGATACGGACCACGGAAAATGTAGAGCATTTACCCGTTGTCGCCCTGACTGCTCATGCTTTTACTGAAGACCGGGAACGTTGTTTCAATGCCGGTTGTAATGATTTCCTAACCAAACCGATTCAAAGAGAACAGCTCCACGCTACGCTCAACCAGCTAATGGATAAAAACCAATAAACTGACCAATCACTTTCCTGTCGTACCAGGATATTTGCGGGAATGCGTGAGAATCGAACTCACCTCTCCAAGATCATTGGAGACAACGGTTTTGAAGACCGCGGCGGGCACCAGCCACGCAATCATTCCCAAATTATTCCATTACTACTCTGGTCGGTTCAAAACGCGGAAATCCACACCAAACCGCTTATGCAAATCTGCTCCTACCTTTAGGGCTTCTTCCCGGGAACCATATCGAACTACACGCACAACATGAAGACGACGG
>JBHHUC010000099.1:0-4612 GCA_046861395.1 Fidelibacterota bacterium | reverse complement strand
AAACGGCTATGGCATCCATTGATGAATCGAAAATGGCATGGAACCGCTCCTCCATTATCTTCACCTCTGTTATGTCGGTCTGAACCGAAACGGAATTCATTATCTTCCCGTCACGATCCCGGATGGCACGGGCGCTGAGCATAACAATGCGTCTTTCTCCGTTCCGGGCCTGGATAACCATTTCCCGGTTATCAAGACGTCCGGTTTTTAGCCATTTCGCCCAGTTCTTCTGAAATTGTTCCTGGGATTCGGGTGCATAAATCTCTTTTACCGGCGTCCCTACCAGTTCACTGGTCTTCCTTCCCAGGACACGAGCGGCCGCACGATTGGCCGCCAGGATGATTCCGTCGGTGGAAACCATGTAACAATACGTGGATTGATTTTCGAAGAAAATCCGGAAACGGCGTTCACTCTCTTCCATGGCCAGTTGATTGACAACCTGGGTGGTGACATCGCGAACAATATGAACGGCCATCTGAGGCTGGCCTTTTTTAGCTGGCAGCGGTTCTACAGTTGTTTCGAACCAACGATGGGATTTATAGTGTTTAAACCGGGACCTTGATGTTTTTCCCGATCGTTTTACATCACAATAGGGGCAATCCGAGACTGGTTTATCCGTTCCATGGATTATCCCGCAGCACGGCTTTCCAATGATGGATTGTGGTGTATGGCCAAACATTTTCTTTACGGCCGAATTAGTTTGCAATACTTTCCGTGTTTTCATATCGATGATGGTAATCCAGTCGGATATGCTTTCAAAGGTGGCGTGCCATGCGTCCCGGCTGGCCTTTAATTCCGCCGTGCGCTGGGAAACTTTTAATTCCAGTTTTTCCCGTTCCTTTTGCAGGGATTTTTCCATTTCCCGCAGGCGTAGCAGATTCCGGATCGTCGCCAGTAATTCTGCTTCATCGATGGGCTTGGTAAGATAGGCCGCGGCTCCCAGTTCAAGTCCCCGGATACGATCCTCCGGGCTGAGAAAGATTCCGGTCAGGAAAATAACGGGAATGGCGGCGGTATCCGGTGCTTTCTGTAATTCATACAAGACATCATACCCGGTGAAGGAAGGCATGTTAATATCCAAAAGAATAATACCGGGATGCCGGGAGCGAGCTAGGGACAGGCCTTTCCGTCCGCTGTCGGTTGCAACGATGGATAAATTCGGTGCCAATGAATTGAGCAGAGCTTTCAGTTCAGCCAGAACATTTTGATTATCATCGACGATAAGGATATCGGCCATCGTTCATCCCTTTGAGGAAATATGAAACTTCAGTGAATGTTACGTATACATACCGCTGGCAGTAATCTTAGTGTATTGCACGGTTAAATTTAATCAGAATTAATTGTAAACGACAGAAGAGTTGAAAACATCCCGCCCTTTTTGTTCCTGTTCGGTTTAATTATGGATCGATATCAACCTTGACCATCACTCTTTTTGTGACCCCACAAGGACTCGAACCTTGAACCAATAGATTAAGAGTCTACTGCTCTACCAATTGAGCTATGGGGCCGGATTTCCCGGTACAGAAGTGTGGAAAAACCTTCCTGATAACGGGTGGTAAAATTACGAAGGAATTCCCATGGATTAAATAATGGGATACGACAATTAACACGGGTATTGTGTTAAGAATTCATATGATAACCCGTTGTGCATATTAATTGATTTTGGGCAAGTATTATCAAGATTAACAAGGAATATTATTTTTGGAATGCATCAACCGTGTTGATGCATGGATTGAGACGCTCAATCCACTCCATATAAGGCCATTTGAAGTAAAATAGAGATAACTCTATATCATTAGCCGCCGTATAACTGTTTTATCCTAAAACTTTTTCTAATATGCACAACAGGTTATGATAAATAAACAATGGAATATCAACTGCAAAACCGGTAAGATGGCACCTGCGGAAAGCGTTCGCGGTACCCGCTAAATCCCGGGCAAAGGAAGAAGGAATGATTCAGATTTATCCTGCAAAGCAACTGGGGCAAACAGACTATGGCTGGTTGAAAGCCCGCTACCATTTCAGTTTTGCCCGCTACATTGACCGGAATAAAATGGGGGTTCCGCCGTTGCGGGTCTGGAATGACGACCGGATTCAGCCGCAATCGGGCTTCCCGCTCCATTCCCATCGCAACATGGAAATTATTACCTACGTCCTAGACGGTGCCATTACACACGAAGACAATCTGGGAAATAAAGGACGTATTGCTGCCGGACAAGTTCAAGTCATGTCAGCCGGCAGCGGCATTATGCACAGTGAATATAATCGTGAGCCGGACGTCACTCATCTTTTCCAGATCTGGCTGGAACCAAATCGGGACAATATCTCACCGCGCTGGGAAACGATATCCCTGCCTGATGATGATAACACCACAATTCTAATTGTCTCGGGACGGCAACTCCATCGGGAAGAAAAAATGATCCGGCTGAACCAGGACGCCGCTCTGTATGTTCTGCGTGCCGGGAAGAACCATGTTGCATCGTTACCGGATATGAGTGACCGCCAGGGCTATGGTGTGGTTTCCCGCGGTCGGTTTGCATTTCGGAAATTTCTTTTGCACCCGGGCGATGGTTTCTATATCAGCGGAGAAGCGGAATTTTCATTGAAAGGCAGAGTAGATACCAGTGAGATGGTATTTGTGGACTTGCCCCCGAAATAGTACATTTTCAATGTATTTCCAGGTAAACCGGCTGGGGTTGTTATGCAATTCATGAAAATCATCACACTAATTATCACAGGATCGATGCTTGTGGGACAAGGTGAATTTGGTGAAACGGCCATTGTCATTCATGGTGGTGCCGGCACCATCAGAAAAGAGAACCTGACACCTGCGTTAGAGAAGCAATACCGGGCAAAAATGGACGAAGCATTATCGGCAGGATATGATATTCTACAATCCGGCGGTAGCGCCCTGGACGCCGTGGTGTCCACTATCGCCATACTGGAGGATTCACCTCTATTCAATGCCGGCAAGGGAGCCGTTTTCACTAGCGATGGTCACCATGAGCTGGATGCCTCCATCATGGATGGGTCAACGCGGGCGGCGGGAGCTGTGGCAGGTGTAAAGCGTATTAAAAATCCAATATTACTGGCGCGGGCTGTCATGGAGAAATCTCCGCATGTCATGTTGTCCGGTAAGGGAGCCGAAGATTTTGGCATGGCACAAGGTTTCTCATTCGTAGAAAATGATTACTTCTACACCGAGCGGCGATTCAAGGCCTGGCAAAAAATAAAGGAAACAACAGAAAAGGAGAAATTTGGCACCGTGGGTTGCGTGGCTTTGGACCGGATCGGCAATATCGCCGCCGGGACATCCACCGGCGGCATGACCAATAAACAATACGGTCGGATCGGTGACTCTCCCATCATCGGTGCCGGCACCTACGCCGATAATGCCACCTGTGGCGTTTCTTCGACGGGACATGGCGAATATTTCATTCGCGGTGTCATTGCCTATTCCATCAGTGCCCGGATGCGCCTTGATTCTCTGTCACTGGAAGATGCTGCCACCATAACTATTGAGGGTGATTTATCGAACCTCGGCGGAACAGGCGGTGTCATTGCCCTGGATCACGACGGTAATATCGCCATGCCGTTCAATACAGCCGGAATGTATCGCGGGTACATTGATACCAACGGACAGCGTTCCATTTTGATCTACAAGGATGAAAAGTGAAAAAATTTTCACTTAAATGTTGCGACAAATTTTAGAGTCTTGTAGCTTTGCGCTACTCTAAAAAATCTGATTTGCATAAATGCAAATTGGATAACAGAGGTTGGCAAGTGAAATGGTTACCTTTTCCGAGGTAACCAAAAGATCAAGGCTCTGGGTTGGCGTTCGGAGCCTTTTCTTTTTTCCGGAATTTGGGAACTGAATCCAAGGATTCGGGTAAGAGAATTGATTTTTGACAATTGGGGGCGACCGGTTTCGACGGGATAGAAGAATCGTTAAACTGCATGCCGAGGCCCAGGCATCTCGTTAATCACCTGGAACAACAACAAGTGCCGATTACGGCTACATGGCTGCCGCTTAAAAGGTAGCCCGTCCTGGGTGAGATGCGCCTATGGTCCCACCACAGGGCGTCATGTACATAGGCTGGCCGGTGATGGTGTCCATACATCACTGGTGAGACATTTATGGACTGGTTTCTTTTTCCAGGGTTCCTGGTGGGAAAAGGAATAAGATGAATCCAGAGAAATAAGCATGTAGACGTTTCTCGGGGCTCTATTTCGGACGGGAGTTCGACTCTCCCCGCCTCCACTTTTATTATGGTTCTGGTATATGTCCTACAGAGCAAGTCCAAATCCCGACGCTACGTCGGCATTACCAATGATCTTAATCGCCGCTTGCAAGAACATCGTTCGGAAAAATCGACAGTACACCGGCTGTTGGGTGATTTTGACCTGTTGCTGACCGAAGAATATCCCGATCACAAGTCTGCTCGTACTCGTGAAAAATTCTTGAAGAGCGGCAAAGGACGTGAATATCTTAATAAGTTTATTGGACGGGACACGCCTTAGGCGTGTAAAGTTCGACTTTTATCCGCCCCTGGCGGACTCCCCGCCTCCACTTTTATTATGGTTCTGGTATATGTCCTACAGAGCAAGTCCA
>JBHHUC010000098.1:0-4649 GCA_046861395.1 Fidelibacterota bacterium | reverse complement strand
AACTAATTCCGGTTTTCCGGTCGTATGATTTGTCACTCACGGTAAACTCCGCTCGTGCGCTTCTTCAGAAATTGATGTAAATTAATACTTGGTCGATTTCACGATTATGAAACAGGAGCAGTCATGAATTTCAAACGGATCGCAGTAACATTTTCTATTATGGTTATCTTTTTCAGCCTGGGGTATGGTGCCAGCCTGGCCCGGGTGATGAAAGTCTCCGGTGATGTCAAGGTCAAACCGTCGGGTGAAATGGATTTTACGGTACCGGCCACGCCGGGAATGGCCTTGAATAATGGCGACAATCTGAGAGTAGGGGATCAGGGGTTTGCTGTTGTCATTTATATTGATGATAAATCTGTTCTGAAAATTCGTGAAAAATCGGAATTCGGTTTCCTGGACACGGACAATACACGCACGGTTGATATGAAATATGGTACCGTATTTAATCAGGTGTCCAAGGAAGGCCGAACCAAGAAATATCAGGTACAGACGCCGGTCTCAGTGGCATCGGTTAAGGGAACATCTTTCTGGGCGCAGGTCGATCCATCCGGTATTGACCAGTTTTTCGGTACCGAAGGCGTTTTCGATGTCATGAATACGATCAGTGGACAGGTAGTCAGTGTGATGGCTGGACAGACAGCCGTATCCAATGCTCTGGGTACACTCATGAGTGCTCCCACCAATCCCGGCGATCTGCCTCAGGATCCGGATCCGGGTACGACCACCGAAACCGGTGACGAATCCACTGGTGAAGAATCCACCGAACCGGATCAACCTCAGGACACCGGTCAGACTCCTCCCGACCAGACGCCTCCCCAGACGACACCACCGGAGATGACACCCCCGGAAACAGGGGCTCCGGAAGTGCCGGAAGAAGTACCCGAACCGGGCGGCCCTGAAGGCGGACGGAATTTCGGTATGGGACTGGGTATTGGTTCCGTCACCATCGACGGCATTATCTATAACCAGTTTGCCCTGCGGCCCGAAATTAAATTTGGTAAACTAGCCATCGGTCTGGATGTAGTGCTCTATATCGATGACCAGGGCAATATCCGTGAAGAGGAGTGGGACGAAGCCAGTGATATAATTGACAAATTCCTGTATGTTCGCTGGGCAGAAAAAGAAGATCCCCTGTGGTTCAAACTGGGTGCCCTGGACGGCGTAACCCTGGGCTACGGTGGTTTAATCAATGGATATTCCAATATGATGGAATTCCCGGGCATCCGGCGTATCGGTGTCAATATGGGTGTGAATATGGGGCATCTCGGCACGGAATTATTGCTGGCCAATATCAAGGACCTGGCCCGGGGCGGTACCCTGGCCGGTCTTCGCACAACGTATAAAGTATCCAAGAAATTTCCTCTGACGGCCGGACTGAACCTGGTTGCAGATCTGAATCAGGTTAGCGGTCTGAAAGACAAAGATGGGGACGATATTCCTGACATTTTCGACGATTATCCGGAAAATAAACGACTGTGGAAAGATACCGATGGTGACGGTTATCCCGATCCGCATCCCAACCTGCAAGACTCGGAAGTGGATATCGATGCCGACGGTGACAATATATACGATGGAAATGAATTACCCGAAGATATTGATTTAAAAGCCGATCCCTTCAGTCGGGCGGATGTGACGGCTCGGGCTTTCGGGCTGGGTTTCGACCTGGGTTATCCCGTTTTCTCCAATAAACTGGTTTCCCTCGATGTGTACACGGAATTTAACCATCTGATCTTTCCCGAAGTGAAGGCTGCCAGTTCATTCCGTGCCCGTCCGTCCCGCTCCGGTACGGGAATTACGATTCCCGGTATCCGGGCCAATATCCTCAAATTCCTGAACCTGGGTGTGGAATTCCGGATTAAACAGCAATCTTTTGTCCCGGGATTCTTTGACCAGAGTTATGATATTGTTCGGGTAATCCCAGTTTATGATGGCAATGAAGTCTTCGTTGAAACACGGGATGTCCAATTATTCAAGAACGACGAAGCGAACGTGAATACCAAGGGGTATTACGGATTTGCATCGGCCAAGATTCTGAACATTGCCAGTTTCTCCGCGTCCTATGCCAACATGAAGGCTGATACGGTGGAGTTCAACAGTTTCTTCGCTTTGCTTGACCTCAATACCGATTTCATTCCCAAATTGAGTGTGGCATCGGCCTATTACCAGCGCAATAACGATCCCAACCCGTTCGCCTTCCGGAATCCGTCCGAAAACACAATTCTGGGTTACCGCCTGGGATATGAGATCAGCCAGGGTGTAAGTCTGATCTGGGATTTCCGTCAATTCTATCGCTATGACGGCGAAGATCTGGTTCCCATGAAGCTGACTACCATTGAAACATCATTCGCATTCTAGGAGGCATCATGAAACTGAGTATTGAATACTGCAACGTCTGAAACTATTTACCCAGGGCGGCCGGTCTGGCCACCGAATTGTTGGAAAAATATGGTACGGCCATTACATCCCTCACCCTGATTCCTTCCGGTGGGGGCGTGTTCGAAGTTATGAAAAACAATGATCTCGTATTTTCAAAGAAGCAATCGGGGCGTTTCCCGGAACCGGAGGAAATTGTCAACCTGCTGGAAGCGTAACGTTTTTCTCCTGCTTTTATTATCGGGGCTGCTGGCCCAGCAGGGTGAAATAATCCTGCTGACGCCGACCATCGGTACGGAGATCGATGCGGCGGAGAATGCCTATTACCGGATTTTCCAGGAGATCAAGGGTTTTAAGAATGCTCATTTCTTCGAGCAGGAGGACGGATCCTACATGGCCCGTATTGCTTTCGTGGAATTTTCCCATCAGCGAATAACACGGAAACGATATTCCCAGCGTGAATTTTTCCGTTTGCAGCAGCGGCTGGAACGGGCAAAACCCATGCCCCCGGATTACCGGATCAATGCCGAAAAAGAATTTACCTATCTGGAGTCCAAAACCATTCTGAGTTCCATTCCCACTGAACAATATGTGGTCATACGGCATCGGGACGGTGATAAACTTCGAGGATCACTTAAAGGGTTTGACGGAGAACGAATCGTGCTGCAAACGGCAACAACGCGCCTCACCGTTCCTGTCTGGAATATGAATAGCATTTCCTACCGGCAGGAATTGCAGGATCGTTCCAGCTGGCGTAATTATCTCCTGTTGATTGGGACCGGTCTGGGTTATAAGATAGCACAATTCTGGAATCACCAGCATGAGTTCGAATCCGGTCGAAAAGGGTATAACATTGTGGCCGGGAGTCTGATCGGATTGTTATTGGGAAATGAAAGTTTACAACTGGTCGCTCTTTTTACCACCCCGCGGAAAACCTATGCCCTGACACCGGAAGACCAGAGTAAAATCAAAGACTTTTTATCCAAACTGCGCACACAAAAGAAATGATGTATTTCATACCCGGGATTTCATTTGCTGTGTAAATTAAAATAAGAAACCAGGAGGCAATATGGCGGAAAGTATGCAACCGGACGAAACACAGGACAGTCAAAAACAGTTTTTGATCGGAAAATTCGGTGAATTACTCGAAAAAATCGGGGATGGCTATGGGAAACCGTTACAGGAAGAGCTGGTTCGCCGGCTGGAGAAAACCATTGCCGATTTCCATGTGGAAGTGGAAGAGCTTCTGGCTGAATTGAAAGAACGATCGGTAAAACGACATGAAGACCTGAAACGATTATGGGAACAGGGACATCAGGAAGAATCAGCGGTAGAAACCGATTCCGAGGATCAGGAACCGGAAGATATGAGCGACTGGGAACGGCGGTTGGAAGAAAAAGCCACCGGGTCGAGTACGCCGGCATCCGAAGAAGAAACACCCAAAAAGAGGGGTTTTTTCCACAAAAAGAAATCATAATGGGTTCCCTGTCACCGCGCTGGGTGGTGGCGTTATTTTTATTGAGTCAACTTGTCTGGGGCCAGGCGACGAACCGGTATATTGAAGTCCAGGATCTGAAAAAGCGTGTATATCATTTTACCAAGGTTGAGTTTATCACCGAAGAGGGGGAATTCAATGATGCCATTTGTACCTTATTGATTCCCGATCTGAAAGAGGATAGTCCGCCCTATGTGGCGATATATTATAAACGGGAAAATTCAGAATGGTTCACCGAATCCCTGTACCGCAAGCGAGTTCGCTTCAGTTTCCGTGACGGTGTCTTGAAACTGGACCGCACCAATTTCTGGGACTGGTTTGAGCTGGAAGAGATTAAAGTGGTGATTATATATTGATTGGCTTGATGGGTTGAATGTAATGGTAATAAACTGCTAAATTTCTTAGCTGTTTTGGAATCGGTTACACCATATTCAATACGATAATGTGAGATGAACTTGTTATACTCATTTTCACGATGTCGATCATAACAGGATGGACTCCAGGCCGTTGATCATTCACAATTCAACGTTAATCTGGGACCGTAGCGTGCATCTGTGTTCCGCTGAACCGGAACTTCGCTGGACAGGCAGCTTCGCTACGGCTTAATGGATGAAGAAGGTGAGAAGTAATTCTTAATTCATCATTGAAAATTAAACATTACTTAAAAATTGGGGCCGTAGCTTCCATCTCCGTTCCGCTGCACCGGAACTTCGCTGGACAGGCAGTTTCGCTACGGCTTAATGGATGAAGAAGGTGAGAAGTAATTCTTAATTCATCATTG
>JBHHUC010000037.1:0-19682 GCA_046861395.1 Fidelibacterota bacterium | reverse complement strand
GGAATCCATATACTAGCCAGGAATTCGGCTGTTCCGATATGAATATGAACCCGCTGACGTGGTTTCAAAGTCCAGTCCGTATCGGGTAATAACGTGATATGTGCGATAAACCGCTCCGTAATCTTACCCCGTCCTGGGCTAAGTATTTCCGTTCCCCGATCCAGATCACGGGTATCCACATTGGCCAGATTTAGGGCCAGACGGTCGCCGCGCCGCCCCAGCTCCACCGGTTGACCATGGGACTGGATTCCCCGCACTTTGGCCGTAAGCATCTGCGGCGCGATCTCCACCGTATCATTTAAACGAACGTCACCGGAAATAACCGTTCCCGTCACAACCGTACCGAAACCCGACTTGGTAAATACCCGATCCACCGGCAAACGAAAATAGCCCCTATCCTGTTTTTTCCCAACTTTCTTGGCCATACCCTGCAATTGTGATTTCACGTCTGCGATTCCGGTTCCAGTAGTATTCGATACCCGGATAATGGGTGCCTCGGACAGAAATGTCGCTTGGAAAGCCTGACGGATATCGGCCTCAACCAGGTCCAGCCATTCATGATCATCAATCAAGTCAATTTTGGTCAGGGCAATGACACCATGCCGAATTCCCAGGAGGTTCATGATCTGCACATGTTCCATAGTCTGGGGCATGATACCATCATCTGCGGCAATGACAAGCAAAGCACAATCGATGGTGGCAACACCGGCCACCATATTCCGGATGAATTTTTCATGACCGGGAACATCGATAATGGTGATGGCAGACGTGAGGAAGGCAAAACCCAGATCAATGGTCATCCCTCTTTCCTGTTCTTCCGCCAAACGATCGGTATTGTCTCCTGTCAGGGCATAGACCAGCGCCGTTTTACCATGATCAATGTGGCCGGCCGTTCCTATAACAATCTGATACGGACTGGTCGTCATGAGCCGCCTCAGGGCATGACTTTTTCAGCCACTGCATTCACCGCGGTTGCGAGATCTGCATATTGATCCGGCAACACTGCTTTTAAATCAATAAAAAATGTCCGGTGCTCAATATAGCCCACGACCGGGGGATGTGCTTGACGAAACCAGGCTGCCAATTCATGTGGTTTAAAACGTTCAGGGCGAAAGGATAATGCCATACTTTCAATTTTTTCCGTGGGCAGGGATCCGCTGCCGGCTTCCACCACCGACGGAACCAGTTCGATGTTAAGCGTTTTCGTTGCATTCGGGATTTGCGTCAACAAGTTTTCCCCCCGGACGGCCAGTTCCGAACGCTGGCTACGCAATAATGATAAAGCTAAATTTTTTTCGTTAGTTCCCTTTTCGGAATAGGTTCGCAGAATTTCACAGATGGCCGCCAGGATGAGTTTATCGCAGCGAATAGTACGATATAGCGGATTTCTATGCAGCCGTTTCACGACGCCGGTCCGGCCCACAACGAAACCGGATTGGGGTCCTCCCAGTAATTTATCTCCGGAAAATGTGACAAGACTTACTCCGGTCTTCACTACATCATGGACCGGAATTTCTTCCGGCAATCCCAAAGTATTGAGAGAAATGAGTGCTCCGCTGCCGAGATCAGCAACGACGGGCAGGCGTTTCTTTTTCCCCAATGCCACCAGATCGGACAAGGATACATTTTTCGTGAATCCTTCGACCTTATAGTTGCTGGTATGGACCCACAACAGGCAGCCGGTATTTTTTGTAATCGCTTGTTCATAATCCTGTAAATGAGTACGGTTGGTTGTGCCAACTTCCCTGAGGATACACCCGCTTTTGGCGATGATGTCCGGAATGCGGAATGAACCACCGATTTCCACCAGTTGTCCCCGGGAAATAATGACATCCTTACCATCGGCCAGGGTATTGAGTGCCAGGAGGATGGCAGCAGCATTGTTGTTGACCACCAGAGCGTCCTCTGCCCCACACATGCCGGTTACCAAAGTACGGATATGATCCAGTCGATTTCCCCGTTTCCCCGCTATCAAATCAAATTCAAGATTGGAATACCCGGTAACCCCTTGGCTTATCCGGTTGAGAATTTCGGCGGAAAGCGGAGCTCGACCAAAACCCGTGTGAAGAACAATCCCTGTCCCGTTGATTACCTGGCGTAATGACGGTTTGACTTCCGACCGGACTTTATCCACAACCATTTTTACAATTGTATCCCGTTCGGGAATGGATTTACCTTTCCGCAGACGCTCCCGAAAAATTGCAATCTCCGTGCGGATGATTTTCACCTGGACCGGGATGGGCAGTGATAAACCATTTGGTAGATGATGCAATATTTCTGAGACGGAAGGCAGTTGATGTGATTTTGACATACTCAATGAAATTTACGAATTCTATTTGCCAACCACAGACCTGGGAATAAAATAATCCCCAATACGGGAAAAACCAGAGGCAGTGAAAATGTTTCTGCAATCCAGCCACTAACACCGGCAGCGATGGCTCCAATACCAAAGCTGGAGAAAAAACTGACACCATATCCCAGTCCCCGATGATGAGAGGTGGTAAATTCCGCTATCAGGGAATTTCCGATCGGTTGCAATGAAAAGTGAACGACCCCCAGCAGGATACCTGTCACCACCAGAGCCTCACCGGACGTAAAACCCAGAATCAGAAAGCAAGGAATATTGGCGGCTACTATCCAGAAGAGTAACATTTTTTTATCGTACTTGCTTCCCCATTTTCCGCCCAGGATCTGCCCCACTATTCCGGCTAACAGGACCAGTGTAGTAAAGGTTCCGCCCCGCATCACATCCGACAATGATGATATCACATCACGCGTAGATAAGGCAAAATGGGTAGGAATAAAAGTGGTAAAGCCGGTGTAGGCAAATCCCATCAGGGCTGTCACCCCATAATAGAGACCCAATGCTTTCAGATTTGTTTGGTTTTTCAGGGATTCATCATTGTCCGTTTCTGTTATTGCTTTGCTGGGATCAATAAGGATCATGGTAGCCAGGGCCAGCCCGAACTGAGCAACAACTAACAGGCTGAAGGTCACGCGCCAGCTGTATTGATCCGTGAAAAAGGAGGCAAAGATGGGACCGATCGCAAGTCCCGCCGAACCGAATATTCCGTGTATAGCCATTCCTTTACTGATTCGTCTTACGCGACGTGAAATCACGGTGAGTCCGGCTGGATGATAGACACTGCTACATAATCCCAGCAGGGAAATGCCGACTGTAAACATAACCGGGGAATTCGACATTACTATCAATAACGATGACATGCCGGAGCCCAGTTGGTACAGCAACAGAAGTTTTCGGCCTCCCAGTCGGGATTCCAGATAACCTGCGGGCAAGGCTCCCAGACCGAACATGAAGGCGCTCATGGTTGCCATGTAGCCCAAGGTATCCAGTCCCAAATGAAAATGGGACTTAAAGATCAGAAGCAGGGTGGGAAAAACCAGCATCTGGGTATGCACCATCAGGTGACTGAACCCGGTGATACCAAGGATGATATTTTCACGCGTTTTATTCATATCCGATGGGGATCGAAATAAAAAATCCCCTGTAAAAGGGGATTTTTTAGATTCAGTTGCTGATTATCGTTTTTCCTGAATACGGGCCGCTTTTCCGCGTAATTCTTTCAGATAATTCAATTTGGCACGACGTACTTTCCCGTGCCGCAGCACTTCAATTTTCGCAATCATGGGGGAATGCAAGGGAAAGATACGCTCTACACCAACGCCCCCGGATATTTTCCGTACGGTAAAGGTTTCTTCTATCCCACCACCTTTCCGGCCAATAACGACTCCCTGGTAACGCTGAATACGTTCTTTTCCGCCTTCAACCACCCGCACATCTATGGCAACTGTGTCACCGGATTGAAAGTCCGGCACATCACTTTTCATAAATTTCTTGCCAACTTCATGTAGTTTGTTCATGATTCATTCTCCGAATCTTTTTTTATTTTCTGAAATCTTTTCCATAAATCCGGGCGACGGTTTTTGGTCCGGGTCTCCCGTTGCTCCTGCCGCCATTTTTCGATATCACCATGATGTCCGCTCAATAAGACATCCGGGACATCCATCCCGTTCAGGGATCGGGGTTTGGTGTAATAAGGGCAATCCAATAATCCGGTGGGGAAAGAATCCGTTTCCGCCGAATCAATCCGGTTTAATACACCCGGTAGCAATCGCACCATACTGTCGATCATTACCATTGCGGCTAATTCTCCACCGGAAATCACATAATCACCCAGCGAGAATTCATCCGTCACACAGTGTTCGATGACCCGTTCATCCATTCCCTTGTAATGGCCACAAATGAAAATGAGCTGTTCGACTTGGCTAAACTTTTGTGCCATGTCCTGGGACCATACTGGTCCCTGCGGCGAGGGATACATTACCCTCCCCTCTTTTCCGAAAGTCATTGCTGACTTACAGGCTGAGATCGCCTTGAAAAGCGGTTCGGCCATTAAGACCATTCCCGCTCCTCCCCCGTAGGGTGTATCGTCTATCTGACGATAAGTCCCGGTAGCAAAATCACGAAGATTAAATACGTGTAATTCAACCAGTCCCTTGTTAACAGCCTTACGCAGGATGCTGTTTCGGACCAGGGTCGTAATAACATCCGGGACTGGTGTAATAACGCCAATTTGTGTCAATCCAACAATCCATCCATAGGGGATATAATGATAATACCACCTTCAATATCCACGTCCATAATGATTTCAGGAATGACAGGAATCAGGTATTCCCGGTTACCGTTCCGAATGACATATACATCATTCTGTGGCAACCATAACATTTCCACCAGGACTCCGACATAATCGCCGATATTTGTGACTACATCGGCGCCCAGAATATCTTCGGAAATCCAGTGAATACGGTCATCCTGATCTACCGAAGCAAAGACATATTGTCCGATCAGGGCTTCCGCCTCATCCCGTGTATCAACACCAGAAAACCGGAAACGTACTTTTTTCCCCATTCCGATTTTGTTTTGCAACTGAATTTCACGATTGAGCTGTTTGGACAGGCCAATGTATAATGGCTTTTCTTCCACATACGTATCAAAATGGCGTAATAAAGGACGGACACGAACTTCACCGTGCAATCCGGCGGTGCGGGTAATCTTGGCAATTGCAATCAGGTCTTTATTCATATTAGCGGTCAATCACATCCAAACGGGCACGTTTTCCACCCTGCTTAGCGTTAATGGCAAAAACCAGTGAGCGAATTGCAGAGATATTTTTTCCACCTTTTCCAATGACTTTCCCGTAATCTCCTTCGCCGACTGTCAGTTCATAGATGATCCGTTTCTCCGTCTCTACGCTGTTGACTTCCACTTCATCCGGTTTATCAACCAAGAGTTTCACAACATATTCAATGAACTCCTTCATACCCTCTACTCCTTTTCAGGCAATATTACCGCTATTAGTTTGGACTATTATTTTTCTTCAGTGGGTTTTTCGGTATTCTCGTCGCTGTCTTCTGCTGTTTCTTCCGATTCGTCTCCGGTGGTTTCCTCTTCGGAACCCGTTTCCGGTTCGGTGTTGGCTTTTTCTTCCGTGGCGGTGTCGTCTGTTTTTTCCGCTTTCGGTTCTGTTGCACCGTCTGCGGTCGATTCAGTGGCTTCTTCCGTGGCAGCGGAATCCGCCTCGGTTTCCGTTACTTCGGCAGTCGGTTCTTCCACTGCTTCAGCTTCCGCCTCTTCACCCGCTGAAGATTCCGGTGTCTTAGGTTCAGCCTTCTGTGTTGCAGCCGCTGCCTTAGACTCTTCCTTCTTCTTCTTTGAAGCTTCGTTTGCTAACATCCATTTTTGCATTTCCTTTTCAATCGCCTTTTCATCGAGCCCCTGTTTCATCAGGTGCCACTTAAACGCAATACCGGCACGCTTGAAGAGGTGATGGGCAATATCCGTCGGTTGGGCGCCTTCTCCCAGCCAATAGAAAATGCGGTCTTCCTTCAATGAATAATTGTTTTCCTTGTCGAGGGCGATGGGGTTATACCAACCCACTTCTTCCAGGGCCGCACCATCGCGCCGCTTTCTTGAATCCATAACGACTACACGGTAAAATGGTCGATTTCTTCTTCCGACTCGTTTCAGTCTAATTTTTGTCGCCAAACTATGTTCTCCTTTTTATTGTACTTACCTTCAGGTGCCGTCTTTTCTGTTGCGAAACCTGAGTCAAATTTACGAAAATTGCTTAAATGCTCCTTGCATCTTTCCTAACAGGGGCTGGCGCATCCTGCCAAATTTCTTCATCATCTTTTGCAAATGATGATATTGCTTCAGCAATTGATTGATTTCATACAGCGACCGTCCGGACCCCATTGCGATGCGCTTCCGGCGGCTACCATTGAGAATAGCCGGATTGGCCCTTTCCTGCGGTGTCATGGATTGAATAATGGCTTCCATCCAGACCACGGCGCGGTCATCCAGGACTGCGCCTCGTAACATTTTTTTATTCATTCCCGGCATCATGCCGATCAAATCTTCCAGTGGACCCATTTTTTTCAGCTGGTGGATTTGACTCAGAAAATCATTGAGGTCAAAGGACTGTTGTCGAATTTTTTTCTCAATCCGGCTGGCTTCCTTTTCATCCACCACCCGTTGAGCTTTTTCCACCAATGACAATACATCACCGTATCCCAGGATACGATTGGCCATGCGTACCGGATCAAAATATTCAATACCATCGATTTTTTCCGATGTCCCGATAAATTTGATAGGCAATCCGGTCACATCGACAATGGATAGAGCGGCTCCGCCCCGGGCATCTCCATCCAGTTTGGTTAATACCGTACCGGTCAGAGGTAATTGTTCATGAAATGCCCCGGCTGAATTTACCGCATCCTGTCCCGTCATTCCATCGACCACAAACAGGATTTCCTGGGGTTGCAATACCGCCTGTAATGACACCAGTTCCTTCATCATATCATCATCGACGTGCAATCGTCCGGCACTATCGATAATCATAATATCATAAGAATCGTTTTCCGCTTCTCGCTTCGCTTCACGGCAAACATGGACCGGGTTGGTCTGCCCCCGATCAAACACCGGACATCCGATGCCTTCACCAAGTGTTTTTAACTGATCGATGGCCGCGGGCCGATAAACATCTGCCGCAACCAGGAGAACCGTATGTCCTTTTTGCTGGAACCAATTCGCCAACTTGGCGCTGGTTGTCGTCTTACCGGATCCCTGAAGTCCGGCCATAAGAATGACAGTCAAATCGTTTTTCTGTAACGTCACAGGAGTTGGATCATTACCCAGCAAAGCCACCAGTTCACCATGAACAATCTTGACAAATTGTTCCCCAGGTTTAATGGACTTGATCACTTTCGTCCCCTGAGCCCGGTCGGCAATGCGTTGAACAAAGGATTTAGCCACCGCAAAATTGACATCCGCTTCCAGTAGTACACGACGGATTTCCCGCGATGTCTGGTGGATATTTGCGTCAGTAATTTTCCCTAATCCACGGACATTCCGAAAAATGGTGTCAAATCGATCTGTGAGTTGCTCAAGCATATATTTTCAATTCGGATACAGCAGATAAAATTAGCTTTAATTCAAAACCAGAACAAAATGAATTGTCTGAAGAAACTAAAAACTTTTCAAACATCTATTTCGGGATAAATCATGGCGGACCAATCCCTTACCGCTCGAACCGCTCGTCCATTTCCGCCAGACTCAGTTGTACTATGATCGGACGACCATGGGGACAGTAATAGGGATGCTTGGTGGCAAATAATCGATTTACCAGGGCATAAATCTCATCCCGTGTCAGTTTATCTCCGGCCTTGATTGCAGCATGACAGGCAAAAGAAGCGGCCAGGCTTTCCTGGAAGGATGCTGTTTCTTTCCGTTGTTCAATAAAGTGATCCAAAATATCTATTATGACCTCCCGCTCTTTACCGCGGGTCAGATTGGACGGCACGGCTTCCAGCAGAATCGTATTGTGTCCGGAAGAACGCATCCTGAATCCTAATTTTTCCAATGCGGGAATCAGATCGATCAGTACGGAAAAGTCGTCGGGAGAAAAAGTAAACTCTTCCGGAAAAAGTAAGGTTTGGGAGGCCATGGGTGTATTCTCCATTGCCACCAGTGCCTCCTCATAAAGTATTCGCTCATGGGCGACATGCTGATCAATAATTACTAGGCCGCTCTCAATCTGCGAAATGATGTATTTATTGTGCACTTGCCATATATTTTCGGTTTCGAACGCATTAGCTTCCGCAGAGCGGCCCGCCAGTTCCTTGGCATAGGATTTGGCCCGATCGATCGTGTGGTAGGGTAGATCGGAACCTTCTTCTGTCTTTCGGAGTCGGTCCCGTTCAGTAGCCTGAACCGCGGATGAGGAAAAGTCAGGATTGGCCGAACGGGATGGGAAGGTCAACTGCGACGTATGTTGATGAAATTCCTGTGGAGGAGTGAAAGCCGGTATAGTTGCCAAAACATCAGACAATGATTCTTCAACGGCACTTTTCAGAACATGGTATACGCGCCATTCATCCTGAAAGCGCACTTCCGTTTTCATGGGATGGACATTCACATCCACCTGATTATGCGGAACCGTCAGGTTGATCACAAAAAAGGGGAATTCTCCCCGTTTGATCAAACTGCGGAAACCGCCATACACAGCCGAATTCAGCAGACGATCCTTAATGAAACGACCATTCAGAAACAGGTATTGGTTTCCCGGTCGAGATTTTACCAGATCCAGATTACCGGTAAAGCCCCGAAAAGCATAGTCTCCCTTTACAAAATCAACCGACAATAATTTTTGATGATAGGTTGGATCAAAGAGATCAATGATCCGTTGTTCCAGGCTACCGGGAGATACCGTGATGAGTGTTTTACCATCGGCAATCAGACTAAAGCGAACGGCCGGATTTGATAAGGCAAAGCGTTTGAATACTTCCAGGACATGCCGCAGTTCTGTTTTGGCAGATTTGAGAAATTTTCGCCGGGCCGGCGTATTATAAAAAAGAGATTCTACCGTAAAAACCGTCCCTTTTTCACCGGTGGCCGGTTCCGGTTCGCTAACGGTACCATCCAAACAGCGAACCTGCCATGTATCCAGCGCTTCGGTCAATCGGGAGGAACTAGTAACCGTTACCTTGGCCACCGATGATATACTGGCCAGTGCTTCACCCCGGAACCCTAGCGTTTGGATCTGGAATAAATCCTCCATCTGTGACAACTTGCTGGTACTGTAGCGCTGAAAACAGCGTGGCAGATCTTCAGGTTCTATGCCGTGACCATTATCTGCTACCTGAATCAAATCCAGACCGCCGCGAATTAGTACAATTTCAATCTTGTCAGCCTGGGCATCCAGACTGTTTTCAACCAGTTCTTTAACAACTGAAGCCGGTCGCTCCACAACTTCACCAGCGGAAATCTTATTCCGTAAATCTTCCGTTAAGGGAGTAATAACTGGCATCAGGTCCGCTCGATGACGTTCATCGTTTGTGTAAATCCATCCTGCTGTAACACACTAATCGCTTCAAGAATCCGTTCTGTTTCAGTTTCAGTTTTCCTGATAAAATCTTCATCGTCTAGACCGGACAGATTGATTTTCACATTGAGGATGGCACCCCGCGCCGCGGCAGCTCCCACTTCAATGGCAACCCCGACATCACTGACAGAATTGGGATTTCCCTCGGAAATTAACTGCTGAGCCAATTCCATAACGGTAAATGCCAACTGGGCCACGTGCAGCGGAACCAACACAGCCTGTTTCAGGGCCTGACGCTGGGCCTCCACTTTTTCCTGTTTTTCTTCCGCCGTCGTAGCCGGCAAACGATTGCTGGCCATAATTGCGTTGAAGGCCCGGGTATCCTCATCGACCAACCGGTGTAATTTATCTTGCAAAATCTGCGCCTTATCTCCGATTCCCTGCATACATGGCTTGACAGTAAAATAGCCTTTCTTTTCATGGGTCAGGGCTGCCACCATGGATACTAAGGCCGCCCCCAGTTCCCCGGCTAAAGCGGAAACACTACCACCCCCCGGAGCGGTTGAATTACGGGAACATTCACGCACAAAGTCGGAAACGGTTTTTTCCACGAGAAGATCGTCCACTTGTCTGACGGCATAATCGATAATTTTTGTCTGAGGGTCAAAGGATCCCAGATCTCGTAATCCCAGGGATTGAACGGCCACTTCCACCATATCCGATTCCGGGATGCCCGTTGTCCGCTGCTGGCGTTCCAAATAATGTCGACCTGCCATCAACAAGGCCTCCAGCGGAACCAATCCCACTAATTCACTGCCAGTTACCCGGACTCCCCGTTCTTCTGCCAACCGCACAACTGTATCAAAAACCTCATGAATGGGAGATGTTTTATAATCGGTAAAATTGATGGATATCTGGGCCCGGCGGTATTCGGGAATGTACCAGCCGATGGCTTTTACACCACGATACAGGCCGGGGCGTTTGACAGTCTTACCTGCCAGGGACGACTCCTGATATCCAATGAGTTGCCAATAAGCTATAATATCGAAATCGTGATCCGTTTTGCTGTGGGCAATGAGATCACTCGTTGCTTTGAAAACGTTGTCGCAATAGGAACAGGGATAGTGATCGCTGGCATAGCGAATCAAATCTCCGTCCAATAGATTCACGGAATTATTTATTCTTCGCCGGATCGCCCGACCCTTTTCACGAATTTCAAACGCCAGGTCAGTCGCCAAACGGGCGTCGCTGGTATTCAGATTAATATTGTAGGCAATGAGAAAATCGCGGCATCCCATAACAGTAGCGCCGGCCTTGGCATTAAACCGGGCCGGACCAAAATCAGGTTTCCATTGTGGTTGGGATAGTTTATGTTCCAATCCCTCATATTCTCCTTCCCGGACTTGGGCCAGATTTTTTCGTTCCTGGGTCGCGGCGGAATGTTCATAGAGATAGACCGGTATCCCCAATTCTGAGCCCACTCGTTCGGCGACTCGTCGTGACAAGTCGACGCATTCTTCACGGGTGATTCCACTTACGGGAATAAACGGACAAACATCGGTGGCTCCAATTCGGGGATGGGCCCCGGAGTGGTTTTCCATATTTATCAATTCCGCCGCCGTGGCAATTCCGGAAAATGCGGCCTCCGCCACACAATCCGGCTCACCCACAAACGTTACTACCGTTCGGTTGGTTTCAGCCCCGGGATCGACGTCCAGCAATGTAATGCCGTCGACACTGGTGATAGCGGCGGTGATAGCATCGATAACGGAAGAATCACGTCCCTCACTGAAATTCGGTACACATTCTACTAATGCCATGTTATCCTCATCATGGTGCAGTTGCAATTCGTTGTAAATACATGATCAGCCACAGAACGATAATAATCATGGCAGCCAGCCATGCCATCGATCGCGGCGTTTTTTGCCGTCCGGGTATAATCCGACGAAAATATTCTTTTGGCGTCATGATCCAATGAACAAATACATGAACAGTGTAACAAATGGTTTCATAAAGAGCCATAAAATGGAAAAACCGGATATCATGCCAAACAGGATCAAGCCCAGTAGAATCTGGGGTCCGTACATCTGTAACTTCATAACCAATTGGGGGTTCCGTCGGCTCATGAGACCGCTAAATATTTGGGATCCGTCCAGTGGCGGGATCGGAATCAAATTAAACACTGCCAGCATAATATTGATTTGGACAAAAATATAAAGCATGGACATGATCGTCCCGCCATGTCCGCCGAAAGAAGCAATGAGACGAAAAAGAAGACCTCCGGTAAAGGCTAGAAATAAATTTGAAGCCGGACCGGCAAAGGCAATTTTCATCATGTCCGATCGGGGATTACGTAAAAATGCCGGGTTAACTGGGACGGGTTTGGCCCAGCCGAACCCCACAAACAGTATCATGATCGATCCCATTAAATCCAGGTGAGCCATGGGATTCAATGTGAGACGCCCCTGATAGGCTGCCGTATCGTCTCCCAGTTTATGTGCCATCCAGGCATGGGAAAATTCATGGAACACCAGAGCGAACAACAGCACCGGTAATAATAAAGCCAGGACGGACGGATCAAGTCTGAAAAGCATTTAACTATCCTTATTACAATATTTTGGGGGAGAATTTACCATCTTGGATGAAAGGTTCGATGGACTTCTTTCAGGTATTCCTTATCCAGATGAGTATAAATCTGGGTCGTGGATATGTCAGCATGGCCGAGCATTTCCTGTACGGCCCGCAAATCGGCGCCACCCTCCAGAAGATGGGTAGCGAATGAGTGCCGGAAAGTATGAGGGCTCACCGGCTTTTCTATTCCGGCCAGACGACAATATTTCCGAATCAGATTCCAGACCATCATCCGGGTAATGGGTTTTCCGTTGCGACTGACAAAGATAATGGCTTCGTTTTTATGCTTTTTTACAAATCCGGGACGGGCGTGAGTCAAATAACGGTTCAGGCGCCGTAAACACTGGGGTCCCACCGGTACAAATCGTTCTTTCCGTCCTTTCCCCATGACGCGAATCATTTCCGAATCAAACAGGATGTCCGACATTTCCAGTTGGCATAATTCACTGACCCGCAATCCGGCCGAATACAGCATTTCCAAGAGAGCTTGGTCGCGCATTCCTAAGGGATGGGATATCGTTATTACATTCAGAATGCTGTCAATTTCTTCTATGGCAAGAATATCGGGTAATTTTTGCGGACGTTTGGGTGCCACCATCATATCGGTGGGATTTTGCTCCGTCAGGCCTTCCTGCAATAAATAAGCATGAAATGATTTTATACTGGAAAAAGTGCGGGCCATGCTGGCCGGTGATAAACCTGACCGGGATAAATCCCGGATAAAGCGACGGACATGGGTATGATTGATCGTTTCCACCCGGCGAACCTGCAATGATCCGTTCAGATAATCCAGATAACGTTTCAGATCCCGGCGGTAGGCCTGAATGGAATTATCGGATAGGTTTTTTTCCACCTGCAACATGACAATATATTCTTTCAGCAGAGATTCCACTGCAATGGTTTACGAAAACTGCTTTTCGATAATCTCGCAGAGTATATGCCCGACCAGCAAGTGGGCTTCCTGGATACGCGGTGTATCCTTACAGGGAATATTCAGGATCATGTCGGCGTGGGATTTTAAAGCGCCACCGGATTGACCGGTGAAGGCGATAGTGAGAATCGATTTCCCGCGGGCCGTCTGGAATGCTCTTAACACATTGGCGGAATTGCCGCTGGTGGACAATCCTATGAGAACATCCTCGGGCTTTCCCAGGGCTTCCAGTTGTCGGGAAAATATGGAATCAAAATCCGTATCATTGGCCCAGGCTGTGATCATGGACGTGTCAGTGGTCAGGGATACGGATGCAATGGGAGGGCGATCATGGGAATAATAGCCGCCTACCAATTCGGCCGATAAATGCTGCGCCTGTCCGGCGCTGCCTCCATTCCCGCACCAATAAATGGTTCCGCCAGCCTTGATTCTTTCAATAATAGCCAGCGAAATGTCCTCAATCAAGGGAATAAAATCATCTTTTATTTCCTCCATCAGACTAAGATTATTTTCGATACCGGATGTGATAATATTTCGCATTATTCCTTGATATGTACGGCCCGGGAAAATTCATGCATGATATGGGCATCTTGCTGTGATTCAAAAACAGTCCCAGTAACGATGATTCCTGCCCCCGCCACGACTCGTTCCCTGGCTACATCCGGAGTCTTAATCCCGCCGCCGACAATGACGGGAATATCCAGCGCCTTTGTAACAGCATCAACCATCGGCAAGGGAACCGGATTCCGGGCCCCGCTGCCCGCCTCCAGATATACCATGGCCATGCCCAGATATTGCGCCGCCAGGGCATGAGCTACAGCCACATCGATTCGATCACCGGGAATTGGGCTCGTCCCGGACATGACTTCCACCGTTGTCCGCGTTCCGCCATCAATCAGCATATATCCAGTGGCGATGGTCTCAATGGCAATATCCTTGACCAGCGGAGCTGCGATCACCTGTTCACCAATGAGATAATGGGGATTCCGGCCGGTAATAATCGACAAGAACAACATGGCATCAAAGGCTGGGTTCAATTGACTGACGCCACCGGGAAAAAAGATGACCGGAAGACGGGATAGTGCTTTAATCCGTTCGATCCGCTCCTGGTAGGAGCCATCCATCATCAGGCTGCCTCCGACAAAAATGACATCTACACCACTTTCGTTGGCAGTCTGGACCCGTTCATCGATGGAGTCGGCATTTTTCCTGTCGGGATCAATCAGGACGGCATACACAGCCCCCCGTTTCCGCCAAATTTCCAATAACCGATGATAGATGGTTTTATTCTGGGGCATCAATCGTCCAAAAGAGCCTGATATTCTACAGCCGTCAATAGGTCACCGGCGTCGCTGGAAACCTTGATAGCGACCATCCAACCCTGATTATAAGGATCCGTATTCACCAGGTCAGGCGAATCCTCCAGTGCTTCATTTACGGCCGTCACAATCCCGCTAACCGGGGCGAAAAGATCGGTGACCGTTTTTACCGCTTCGATTGTCCCCATGGGATCGCCGGCCTGAATTTCCTGTCCTACTTCGGGATATTCGATAAAAATAATATCACCCAACTCACTCTGCGCGAAATCCGTAATACCAATAACCGCGGAATCATTCTCTATCCGAACCCATTCATGTTCTTTGGTGTATTTCAGGTCCTCAGGAATATTCACAATGTCCTCATGCTTTATGATTATGAAAAATGAAAGGTTTCTAAATAACTGGTGTCAAACTCCCCTTTTTGAAATGTTTTATCCTTCATGATTGCCAATTGATAGGGAATGGTTGTTTGGACACCCTCAATGATCGTTTCTTCCAGAGCCCGTTGCATCCGGATAATCGCTCTTTCGCGGGTACTGGCACAGACGATGAGTTTACCGATCATGGAATCATAGTAAGACGGAATGACGTATCCGGCATAGGCATGACTATCAACCCGCACACCCTTACCTCCGGGCATGTGGAATTCCGTAATTTTTCCCGGAGAAGGTTGAAAATTTCGGGAAGGGTCTTCGGCATTGATACGGCATTCAATGGCATGGCCACGAAGTTTAATGTCATTCAGAAATTCGGGAAACCGTTCCCCGGCATGCATCCGGATTTGTTGTTTTATCAAATCGACACCGGTCACCATTTCGGTCACCGGATGTTCCACCTGAATACGGGTATTCATTTCCATGAAATAAAAATTACGTTCTTTATCCACCAAAAATTCAATCGTTCCGGCTCCGTAATAGCTCACGGCCTGTGCTGCTTTTACTGCGACCCGCCCCATTTCCGTGCGCATAGCTTCATCTACAATGGCCGACGGAGATTCTTCGATAAGTTTCTGGTGCCGCCGCTGAATGGAACATTCCCGCTCCCCCAGCGCAACGATTTTACCGAAATTATCTCCCAGGATCTGTACTTCAATATGGCGGGGATTTTCAATGAACTTCTCGAGATACAATTCACCGTTCCCGAATGAAGATTGGGCTTCAGACTCTGCCGTTCGGAAGGCTCGTTCAATCTCCGAGGCATCCGGGACAAAGCGCATCCCACGTCCCCCTCCACCGGCAGATGCTTTCAGCATGACGGGAAAACCCATTTTCTCGGCTAGGGCGCGGGCCTCATCCGGGGATGTGACCACGGCATCGGAGCCGGGAATGACCGGAACTCCGGCCTGTACCATGGTGGACTTGGCCTGGGATTTATTTCCCATGGCATCGATGATTTGCGGTGAAGGGCCGATGAAGGTAAAGCCGTTTTCTTCACAGATGCGTGAAAAATTAGCATCTTCCGCCAGAAATCCATACCCGGGGTGAATGGCATCCGCATTCGTAATCTCACCAGCTGCAATAATCCGGGGAATATTTAAATAACTTTCGTGGCCGGGACCAGGACCGATGCAAACCGCTTCATCGGCAAATTTCACATGGAGTGAATGTTCATCGGCTGTGGAATAAACCGCTACAGTATTAATTCCGATTTCATGGCAGGCCCGGATGATGCGCAGGGCGATTTCACCACGGTTGGCAATTAATATTTTTTGAAACATCACCCGCCGGTGGTTTCTTATATTCGACCGGTGTCCCGTTTTCAGCCAGGACTTTCTTTACGACACCATTCGTTTCCGATTCTATTTCATTCATGATTTTCATCGCTTCAATGATACATAAGGTATCGCCTTTTACCACCTGATCACCTTCGGTAACAAACGGGGGATCGTCAGGAGACGGTGAACGGTAAAAGGTGCCGGGCATGGGAGATAGCACCGATTCGCCGGCCGGTTGATTGTCACCTGCCGGAGTGCCGCCACCGGATTCCGCTGGGACGGAGGCGGGGCTGACCGTAGTAGGAGCAGGCGCCAGGGAACCGGACATGACACCGGGAGACTTCACCACCCGAAAGCGGCGACCCCAAAATGTCACATCGATTTCATTTACACTGCTGTTTTCCAATAAATAGATTATTTCTTTGATCTTATCTTGCCAGTTTCGCATACCTACTCCCGCTTAAGCCTTGGATACCCGTTCCACGTACGCTCCGGTGCGCGTATCAATCTTCAAAATATCCCCTTCATCAATGAAAAGCGGAACCTGAATCGTCAATCCCGATTCAACGGTGGCCGGCTTGGTAGCCCCGGTGGCCGTATTGCCTTTCATCCCCGGTTCCGTATCCGTGACTTTCATTTCCACATGGGCCGGTAAACGAATATCCAGGACTTCATTCCCGTCAAAGAGAATATCCACATTCATTCCGGGCTTCAGAAATTGTTTTTCATCCCCAGCCGGAACGGTTAACTGGTCGTACGTTTCATTATCCATGAATACACAGGATTCGCCATCGTCATACAGGTATTGCATGGTTTTCGCTTCCACCCGAATGAATTCAACCCGGGCCCCGGCATTAAACGTATGATCAATAATTTTTCCGGTCTGTATATCCTTCAACTTTGTACGCACAAAGGCTCCGCCCTTCCCCGGTTTCACATGCTGGAATTCTACAATTTTCATCCGCTTGTTTTTAAACAGTAGAACTGCGCCGTTGCGTATGTCTGCCGTCGTTGCCATGAAATCTCCTTACTTATTAAGCCAACAAATTTACACTGGTAGGTGGGGAGTTCAAATTTCTGATTACGGCTTTGCCGGAATCAGGATGAAGCCTGTTCTTCCGATTTCCAGGCCGGGATGGTGCGGTGAACAAAATCGATACCAGTGGCGATGTCGGCCTCCATTTGCCGGAGGTCGGGGACAGCACGGGCATACTTCACCTGATCAGCTTTTTGCAGCAAACCGATGAAATCAGCCACCAGTGCCGCATCAATGGGAAGTAAATTTTTATGCTCCCGGATTTCCTCCGTCGTCATTTCCAGCGCCCGGATAAAAAAACTGTTCTCCACATATTCCCTGAGAATATGCGATAAAGCGGTGTACCATTCCTTGATATCCGTATGTTGATTCTTTTTGAGGGTCGCCAGTAAATCAAGGGCCCGCTCATCCGGCGGAATATAGGTTTGCTGCACGGCAATCCTTTGCTGGGTGATTTCCCGTTTTCGCCAGATCCAGTAAATACCCGCCACCAGCAGGATGACCAGTAGAATCGCCGCAATGGTTTTTATGTCGGGTTTTTCCGCCACGGGCACCGGTGGTTTAATGGGTTTCAACGTATTGGCATTATCCTGGGTCAGAACCGATCCGATGGTAATGAATATCGGGTCAGTCTTAAACGTTCCGTACAATGTACTATCGGCATTATAGACCTGAATTTCCTGGGGCGGAATCACTTGCTGGCCCGTATCCCAGTAAACGATTTCATATTTCAGATAGCGGGAATGATCCTTGCAATAACTATCCTGAGAACGGCGTTCGGCACCGGGCGGAAAAATTTCGCGGGTGGTGACGTATTTCCCGTCCAGGCCATCGATGGTGATCTGGTAGTGAAAAATATCCCCCACGAGGCCGGCGGTGGTATCGATCATGGTATCCACCGTTACGGAGTCGGGTTGGGTTTCCTGCGGCTGAAAACACCCGGCCAAAATGATAATAACCGTGAAGATCAGCCGTCTCATCAGTGACGCCGTTCCCGTTGCCGGAAATAATTCATCAGCGGTTCCACATAGTCGTCCACGGTCGAAAGAGTAATGAAATCAAACTGGTGTTTCCGGGCTCGTTTGCGCAATGCTTCCAGACGTTTTTCCTGATATTCGGTAAATGCTTCCCGGTCCTGGCGGGATCCCGTATCCAGCCATACCCGTTCCCCGGTTTCCGGATCGTGAACATGAATCAAGCCCAGGTCCGGCAACCAGCGCTCACCGGAATCGGAGATATGGATTCCGATTAAATCATGTTTCTTATTAACAATTTTCAATGTCGGCCAGAAGCCGTCATCCAGAAAATCGGAGATAAGAAAAACGACACTGCGTCGGTGGGCCACACGATGTACCAGTTCGAGTGCGGTTGAAATGGATGTGCCCGTCCCCTGGGGTTTGTAGTATAATAATTCACGGACCAAACGCAGAATATGTGTTTTCCCCTTTTTGGGCGGGATGTAGCTTTCCACCGCATCGCTGAATAAAATTGCACCGACCTTATCATTATTCTTTATAGCCGAAAAGCCCAACACAGCCGCCAGTTCGGTACCGAGATCAATTTTCAATTGGTTGCGGGTTCCGAAAAATCCGGAGGGTGAAACATCAATGACCAGTATGACTGTCAATTCCCTTTCCTCTTCGAAAATCTTGACATAGGGACTGCCATAGCGGGCCGTAACATTCCAGTCAATCAAACGAATATCATCCCCGGGCTGATATTCCCGGACTTCGGAAAAGGTCATTCCCCGGCCTTTGAAAACACTGTGATACTCACCGCCAAAGACATCATTGACTAGACCTTTGGTCCGAATCTCTATTTGACGGACTTTCTGTAAAATCTCGCGGGGTATCATGACCAGGTATTAGTCGGTATCAGGGAACTTCGATGGAATCGAATAAGCGGTTGATAATATCCTCGGAACTTAATTCTTCGGCTTCCGCTTCATAGGTCAGAATGATCCGGTGGCGCAGGACATCACGTCCGATATAGCGAATATCCTCCGGTGTTATGTAGCCGCGATGTTCGATAAAGGCCCGGGCTTTTGCGGCCAGTACAAGATTGATGGTGGCCCGGGGTGAGGCACCAAATTCCATCAGTCCGGCCAGGTCTTTCACACCGTAGGCTTCCGGATCACGGGTGGCAAAGACCAGATTTAAAACGTATTCTTCCACTTTTTCGTCCACATAAATATCATTGATGACGCCCTGGGCAGCGATGATATCCTCGGGATGGACTACGGGCTTCAGGACAGGATGGGCGTCCATCGTCTTAGCAGCCTGCCGTAGAATGGAACGCTCTTCCTCCTTGGACGGATAATCCACCTTTAATTTGAACATGAAGCGATCCACCTGAGCTTCAGGTAAGGGGTAGGTCCCTTCTTGTTCGATGGGATTCTGCGTTGCCATGACTAGGAAAGGAGAATCAAGGATGAATGTTTCTTCCCCAATGGTCACCTGCTTTTCCTGCATGGCTTCCAGCAGGGCGCTTTGAACTTTGGACGGTGCCCGGTTAATTTCGTCCGCCAGAATAATATTTGCAAAGATTGGTCCTTTCCGCGTTTCAAAACTTCCCGTTTTCTGATTGTAAATCAACGTTCCCAAGAGATCGGCCGGAAGCATATCCGGGGTAAACTGAACGCGTTGGA
>JBHHUC010000097.1:0-4768 GCA_046861395.1 Fidelibacterota bacterium | reverse complement strand
AAAAAAGAAGTAGGAAAAGGATTTAAGACATACTAAACTGAACGCGCTGGGGTGGGGCATTTTCAAGTGCCCACGACTGGGGCATTTTCAAGTGCCCGCTGACAGGTAATCAAATGAATGTCATTATCGGTTCAACTAATTTTACTGAACCAGGATTAAGTTTAAACGAGGAAGTAAATTGAGGTGGACCCTATCGACTGGACACTTTTTTTTCACTTTTAAGGTGTAGTGCGGTTTCGTTCATTAAGCAACCAACTTCTCTTTCGGCTGAATGAAAGTTATACTTCTTTTGGTGTTTGTTTGTCAAGTGCCTGATTGATTTACACCACCAATGCCATTGAATCCAGGTTTGAAAAATATCCATGGTTACATTATTTATGAGTCAATGCATCCAACGTCAAATCCAAGTTATTACTTGATATCCGGTGCGACCATATATAAATTACTCGCGCGCGCCGGTGAACCAGTCGTTTACAGCTCGCACAGTAGTTGGTAATTCACATAACGAATTTGCCTTATACTTCATAATCGCATTACCCCTGCCTTGGGTTAGGGTGGGTGGCTTGATTCAATTACGAGCAATTTGGCACTCGGCCCCAAATGCACAAACAATTCCTAACATGATTATTATTGATTATTGCATATTTGCTGCCTATATGGTTGCAATGCTTGGAGTGGGTTTCTACTTCTACAGGAAAAATAAATCCACAGAAGATTATTATGTGGGCGGTCGTAGTATTACGTCTTCACATATCGGTCTGTCAATAGCGGCAACCGATGTTGGGGGAGGTTTTTCCATCGGCCTGGGGGGCTTGGGCTATCTGATGGGTCTGTCGGGAAGCTGGTTATTATTCACCGGCTTACTGGGCGCCTGGCTATCGGCCGTGTTTATTATTCCACGAATCAAAAAACTGGATATGCAACATGGCTTCTTGACCTATCCGGAATTCTTAAAATTCCGATATAACGGTTCAGTCGCGATGGTTGCTGCGATTATATCCGGAGTTGGCTACATCGGTTTTACCAGCGGTCAAATTCTGGCCGGGGCAAAACTAATGGCCGGTTCAATAATCACAAGACCTTTAATGGGGGTGAGTGCATTGACCGCCTCCATCTATATAATCGGGATCATTATTGTCGGGTATACCGTATTGGGTGGACTGAAAGCGGTAATCTATACCGATACAATCCAGTGGATTATTATGATTCTGGGATTGATATTGTTTGCCATTCCCTTTGCTGTTCATGAGGCCGGGGGAATGGGAACACTGATCGACTTACTTCCGGCGTCTCACCTGTCCCTTTCCAATATTTCTCCAATCCAGTTCTTGAATTGGTTGATAACAATCGTCCCTATCTGGCTGGTGGCAATGACCCTTTATCAGCGGGTATATGCCTGTCGTAGTGTTAAGGAGGCTAAAAAAGCCTGGTTTATTGCCGGTGCATTTGAATACCCTGTGATGGCATTTACCGGCGCTTTTCTGGGTATGGTATCAAGTGTCCTAATACCCGGTGTAGAGGCTGAAATGGGGGTACCCATCCTGTTGCGCGAGGTGTTGCCTGCGGGTATAACCGGAATCGTGATTGCCAGCTATTTCTCCGCCATCATGTCTACGGCTGATAGTTGCATCATCGCCTCTTCCGGCAATTTTGTCAACGATCTTATCGAGCCGCGACTAAAAAACAAATCAACCGCCAGTCTGATTAAATTATCGCAGTTTGCCACCATGATAATCGGGATTGTGGCTATTCTGCTGGCCGGATATTTCACTACAGTATTGAACGCTATTTTATATGCCTACCAATTCATGGTATCCGGTTTGTTTATTCCGACTTTGGCAGCATTTTTTTGGAAAAGGGCTAGCTCAACCGCCGCCCTGTGGGCCATGATCAGCGGAGGTTTCTTGACCATGTTTTTAATTATTGCCAAGATTGATTTACCGGCGGGAATAGACGCCACTTTATTCGGTATGCTGGTGTCAGCCTCGATACTGTATCTTGTTAGCATAATGCAGACCTCGTCAAAAAATTAACCGATGCAATACGATACAATAGAAAAAATCGGCAACAGTCTGATACAGCATGGACCATATAATAACCGTGTATATCTGATGAAGCTTGATTCACGGCAAACGATCAACGTTATAGAGCAAATACTATCGCTCGCACAGACCAATAATTATGATCGCATAATAGCCAAAATCCCCAAACCTGAGTCAATCGCCTTTGAAAGATCCGGATTCAAGTTGGAAGCTGAGATTCCGGCTTTTTATTCCGGTTTGATACCGGCTGTATTCATGTCCAGGAATCTTAATCCGGAGCGGGACCGGGAAACAGACATCAACCAGCGCCAGAAGGTATTATCGGCCGCAATGGATTGTCCCGAAAGACGTCCAAACAGTTATGGCCCAAAATACCGCATGCGTGAAATAAGCCGGGAAGATGTGGATAAAATCACCGCCCTGTACCGAAAGGTTTTTGATACCTATCCCTTTCCCATCTTTGAGCCCCGGTATATTCTTAAAACCATGGATGAAAATCTGCGCTATTTCGGCTTCATCGACCAGGATAAAATCATCTCAATTGCCTCAACTGAAATGAGTAAGTCGGCCCGCAACGTCGAAATGACCGATTTCGCCACCGATCCCGAGTACCGCCGCCACGGACTGGCCTCGTTTCTGCTGGTCAATATGGAAAAGATCATGATTATGGACGGATTCCTTACGGCTTATACAATCTGTCGCGCCACTTCATACGGGATAAATATGGTCTTTGCCAAAAACGGTTATTCCTATGGTGGCACACTGATCAATAACACCAATATCAGTGGAAGTATCGAGAGCATGAATATCTGGTATAAACCGTTAATTAACCTGAAGTGAAAATTATGAAATCTAAAAAAGAACAAATCGAACAATACCATCAAGCTGACATAATCGAAGATTTGCCGGACGAGGTCTCCGAGCAACCTAGACTACAGGAAATCAGTGACATTGAGATTCCCGAAGCACTCAAAGATCCGGTTGAATACAATGAATTAAAACACCGGATATTTGAAAAAAGACCATTCTGGCAAAAAATCCCGGAGTTTAGTAAAGTCGCAGAGGAAGAATTCCTCACCATGGAATTTCAGAATAAAAATACCGCTACTAAAGTCGACCACCTGGACGAACTTCTGGAAGGGTTGGTTTCAGAAGAATTCTTAGGGGATGTACGTCAGGGAATGCATCTGGCACCAATGAACCTGCGCTTATCTCCTTATATCCTCAGCCTGATTAATTGGGATGATCCGTACAATGATCCCCTGCGCACTCAGTTCATCCCGGTAGCCTCCACGCGCAGGCCTGACCATCCCAAGTTATCGCTGGATTCTTTAAGTGAGCAGGAAGACTCGCCCACACCGGGGCTGGTTCATCGCTACTTTGACAAAGTATTGTTTCTAGCCCTAGATGTCTGTCCGGTGTACTGCCGCTTTTGCACCCGCAGCTATGCCATCGGCAGTGATACCGACCTGGTTACCAAGCTCAGTTTTAAACCTGTTCCAAGGAAATGGAATGAAGCTTTTGCCTATATCGCATCCCGGCCGGAAGTTGAAGACGTGGTAATCAGTGGCGGTGATTCTTACATGCTAAAGGCTCATCGCATCACGCAGATTGGCAAAACCCTGTTGGATATTCCCCATGTCCGAAGGATTCGCTTTGCCAGCAAGGGACCATCGGTGATGCCAATGAAGATAGTTTCCGACGATGGTTGGAGTGAAGCTTTGATCGAGGTTGTTAAACATGGCCAGAAAAAAGGTAAGGAAGTTGCACTCCACACCCATTTCAACCACTCCAATGAAATCACATACGTTACCAAGCAGGCTATGGATAAATTATTTACAAATGGCGTTCGCGTTCGCAATCAAAGCGTACTGATCCGGGGAGTAAACGATTCCATGGAAGATATGGTAAACCTAGTCCGGCAATTAGCTTATATTAATGTTCAACCCTATTACGTATATCAGCATGACATGGTGAAGGGAACGGAAGAACTGCGCACAGCGCTCAAGGATTCTATTGAATTAGAGCGTAATGTCCGGGGGACGACCGCCGGATTTAATACACCGACTTTTGTCATGGATGCGCCCGGTGGTGGCGGAAAGCGTGATCTGCATAGTTATGAGTACTACGACGAAGAAACCGGTGTTTCTGTTTATCGCAGTCCGGCTGTGGACGAGAAAAAAATTTATCTGTATTTCGACCCAATTGATAGTTTGCCTAAATCGGGACAAGTACGCTGGAAAATCCCCCGTGAGGGTGATAAAATCATAGAAGAGGCCATCAAAAAGTCTGGTCACAGTGATTGTCGATCGCGTAACCAACCAAATTCCAGCCGGTATTAAATTCAACGCCGGTGGGTAGCTCAATTGCTACCAGTTTCAGCCGATTCAAAAAATTACTAAGCTGGGATATTAATCATGAAATATCTGCATTTAGGCAAACGGGGACCTGAAATTTCCGCTGTGAGTTTTGGAGCCTGGGCCATTGGCGGCCGGGATTGCGAAAGTGGTGGGCTTCATCGATCACAACAACGTCCGCAAGCTCTATCATGCGTAGAAACCGCTCCGGGAATTCCCCCTTACGGCTCAAGTCGGTATGACTGAACACAGCAAGATTGGAAGGTTTTTGGTCCTTTGCTAAAGAACGACTTTTGAAGTACCATGGAGTCAGTTGTCAGCGGACACTTTAAAACAGGCCGGTTGTGGGCACTTCAAAATAGGCCACCC